>JBOFCM010000158.1:0-32913 GCA_051646055.1 Fusobacteriaceae bacterium | reverse complement strand
CATCCCTCTTTTTGCATTTCTGCTACCATGGCTTTAATTGGAAGAGTAGTAAAATAAGCAGACTCTCCATCCTGGTAGATTGGAAGATCAATAGGTTGATTTCCTTCGTTATCTTTAATTCTTGCATCATCAATATTGATTGCAACTCTTTCAACAGTCATATCAAATCTTCCACCTGCCTGACCTACGCAAAGAATAACATCTGGATTATGCTCTTTTGCAGCTGTTAATACAGCGTCTACCGATTTTCTAAAAACAGTAGGAATCTGAACTGTTACAACATCGACACCCTCCACCTGATTAGGAATAGCTTTTACAGCTTCCCAAGCTGGATTTATGCTCTCTCCTCCGAACGGATCGAAACCTGTTACTAAAACTTTCATTTTTACCTCCCGATATTATATAGAATTAAAATGCTAAGAAATACATAAGGAACATCTGAACAACCAAAAGAATCATGGCAACAGGGAACTGAGTTTTGATAATTCCATTTTTATCCTTCATTTCAAGTATAGCTGTTGGAACAATATTGAAATTTGCAGCCATTGGAGTGACAAGAGTTCCACAGTATCCCGAAGTAAGTCCAAGAGCTCCTACAATAGCAGGGTTAGCACCAAGGTTGATTAGGAAAGGGATTCCAATTCCTGCAGTTATAACTGCAAAAGCTGCAAAGGCATTTCCCATTATCATGGTAAAGAGTGCCATAGATACACAATAAATTACGACACCAGCCAATTGACTTCCCTCAGGAACGATTCCTGACATCATAGTAGCTATAACAGACCCAACTCCAGCCTTTGAAAATAGAGCTCCAAGAGATCCTAAAAGCTGAGGAAGAATAACTGCAGCTCCCATCTGTTGAAGAAGTCTCGAGCTATCATAGGCGATATATTTAGGGTTTTCTTTAGTATAAAACAGAGTTAGAAGAAGAGCAGCAAGAGCTCCCCCACCAAGGCCAACAAGACCACCTAGGTTTGTAAACTGGGCAATAGAAAATGCAACTATTCCTATACTGGCAGCAGGTATGAAAAGTGAGTTTCCAATCTTTTCACTTTGGGCTTCTCTATAGGCATCGTCTGAGTTACTCTGCGATCCAAAAGTTACATTTTTTGTTACAGTAAGGAGTCCCATTACAAGAAGCAGTCCTCCCACATGAACTGGATTCATAAGAGGTCCAAGAATGAAAATCCCACCGAATATTATCCAGAAAAGAGCTGTTCCAACTCTTTTTTTGTGTTCCTTATCAAAAAATGCATATACTCCCGTAATTACAGAAACTAAACCTGCTATTATATACATTATATCTAAAATAGTTTTAACCATTATTTAGTTCCCTCCTTTTTTAAAGCTTTGTTTAATTTTCTATCCAGAAGCATATTTTGACCTATGGATAAAATTGTAGCTATTATTGCTACTGGGATAGATGCTTTTGCCACAGAAAACGGAAGGACTTCTATTCCTGCTTCTTGGAATGTTCCCACTATAAGAAGTACACCAGAAGAAGCCACGAAGACATTCTGTCCAAAGAAATTTCCGTAGTTTTCCACAGAGTTTGCAACAGCCTTAATCTTATCATCGTTTTCTTCGCTAATTTCACCTTTTTTAGCTAAAGCTCCTTTAGCCATTGGATAGATAAGAGGTCTTATAAATTGTACATGTCCTCCAAGTCTCAGTGAAAGAGCAGAAAGCGTTATTCTTATAATCATATAAAAATTTAAAACTCTACCAGTTGTAGCACCGTCCATTTTACTGATACATTTGGCAGCTCTCTCTCTCAAACCATTTCTTTCAAGAATTCCAATTACCGCAAGAGAAAGAAGGAAAAGAGACATATATCTAGTCTGAACAAAAGCATTTCCAAGAATGGATAATATTTCTACAAAGTCAATTCCAGCTACAAGTCCAGTAGCTAATCCTGCTATAAGAACTACGGCGATGGTATCCAGTTTCAGAGAAAAACCAGCAATAATAATTAAAACACCAATCAATTTAATCATAAAACACTCTCCTTATATTTAAAATAAAAAATATAGATATACAATAATACTATATTAAATATAAAAAGTCAATTTTATTACAAATTCAAAAAAAAAAATGAAAAAATAATTCACATCACTTTTCAAAACATAAACTTTATGTTAAAATAGAGGGTGATAGAAACTTTGGAAGGAGGATTAATATGAAAATTTTTGTTTATGGAAGTCTGAGAGAAGGTTTTTTTAATTTCGATAAATATATAAATACAGCTGCAAAAAAAATCCAACTTGGGGAAGTTAAGGGAAGGCTCTATGCTATAAAGGGAAAAGATTATCCTGCCCTACTTGAAGAAAATGGGACAGTGAAAGGGGAGATAATTACCCTAGAAAACTGTGATATGGAAGCTATGGATGCCATGGAAAATTATTTTGGAGAAAATAATCCTGATAATGAGTACAATAAAGTATCTAAAGAGGTTAAAAATTTAGAGACGGGTGAGATTGAAATTTTAGATATATATGTCTATAATGATACTAATCCTGAATTTTCATATGAAAATCTTATACCTGTTCTTTCTGGCGACTGGAAAGAATTCAAAGAAAAAAACTAAATTTAGTAAAAAATCCCCCCGGTTTACTGGGAGGATTTTTTTTATCTGTTTCCTAAAAGTTTCAGAAGATTCTTATCGAACTCTAAATCTTGATCAGAAGTCCTTTTTTTAGGTCCCTTAGTTCTCTTTCCTGCATTTCTCATTTTTTGAGACATATGTCTGCTAAAAAGAAGACTCTCGATATTAAATTTATTGTAGATAAGTCCGTCCTGATTGATGGCATAGGCTTCTTTGGAAAGAATAATAGATGCCAGACCGTAATCCTGAGTGACTACAATATCTCCCTGTTCTGTCCTGGAAACTATGGCAAAATCCACAGCATCGGCTCCTTGGGGAACAATCAGAGTTTCAGCTCCATTTCTGATTATTTCATGGGCGGTGTCACAGACAATGATGCATTCTATTCCTTTTTCTCTGGCCCTATTTACAGCAATATCTGTCACAGGACAGGCATCTGCATCAATTATTATTTTCATAAATTTCCTCTCCCATTAAATTTTTTTTTGTAGTAAAATGTTATCATGAATAAATTTAAAAATCAATATAATAGGGAGGAGAAAAATATTTTGAAAAAAAATAATGTAATCCGTGAACTGGAGAAGGCGAAAATAGATTTTAAAACACTGAGTTATGAAGTGGACGAAAGCGATCTCAGTGCTATAGCTCTATCCCTTAAAACAGGAATTTTTATAGGAAAGATTTTTAAAACACTTATCCTTTTTACAGATAAAAAAGAGCTCTTGGTATCCTGTATTCAGGGAGACGGAGAACTGAATCTGAAAAATTTGGCAAAACTTTCAGGCTGTAAAAAAGTTGAGATGCTGGGAGTAAAAGAACTTTTTGATAACACAGGATATGTCCGTGGAGGATGCTCTCCCATAGGGATAAAAAAGCGTCATAGAACTTTTATAGATAGGAGTGCCCTAAATTTCGAAAAAATTTATGTGAGTGCGGGAGTGAGAGGGATGCAGATAGAGATAAACCCCCATAGCCTGATAAAATATCTGGGAATGGAGGTCTCTGATCTTCAGACAGATACTCTATAAAATTTTATTTTTCAGTGTTGCTCTCTTTGAATAATGAAGCCATACTTACAAGATTCTGTATTTCAGATGGAATAATAAGTTTAGTTGCCTGTCCGTCTCCGATTTTAGCGAAAGTTTCCATACCTTTCAGAGCGAGAACTTCTTTGGAAATTTTTGCATCATTTAAAAGTCTTATCCCTTCAGCATTGGCCTTTTGAATGGAAAGAATCGCCTCTGCATCCCCCTCAGCCCTTCTGATGGCAGCTTCCTTTTCAGCTTCGGCTCTCAGGATAGTTGCCTCTTTTTCAGCTTCAGCTCTTAAAATTTCGGATTCTTTCTGACCTTCAGCCACAAGAACAGCTGATTTTTTCTGCCCTTCGGCAATAAGTATAGACTCTCTTCTCTCTCTTTCTGCCTTCATCTGTTTCTCCATAGCATCCTGAATCTCTCTAGGTGGAAGAATATTTTTGAGCTCCACTCTATTTACCTTAATTCCCCAAGGATCTGTAGCGATATCGAGGACAGCACGCATTTTTGTGTTTATGGTATCTCTGGAAGTAAGGGTTGAATCCAGCTCCAGATCTCCAATCAGATTTCTTAAGGTTGTAGCCGTAAGATTCTCAATGGCATTGATGGGATTCTCTACTCCATAGGTATATAGTTTAGGGTCTGTTATCTGGAAGTATACTACAGTATCAATCTGCATTGTAACATTATCACGGGTGATAACCGGCTGTGGTGGAAAATCAAAAACCTGTTCCTTGAGAGAAACTCTTTTGGCCACTCTGTCAATTATGGGGATAAGAAATTTAAGACCGACTCCCCAGGTGCTCTGATAAGCTCCTAGCCTTTCAATGACATAAGCCTGAGACTGAGAAACTATTCTCAGATGGGTGATGATTAAAAATATAAGAAGAAATAAAAAAACAGATAAAAACATTAGAAACCTCCCTGATATAATTTGTTGTTCTCTATTGAAGTATATCATAAAATAAGGGAAAATTATTATAAAGACAAAAAATTAGGAGGGAAAATGTATTTTATAGCAATAATTCCACCAGATTCAATTTCAGAAGAGGTACTTGAATTCAAAAGAAGAGCTTTTGAAAAATATGGAGTGAGGAGCAGCATGAAATCCCAGGCTCACATAACCCTTATTCCTCCTTTCCATTCCAGCCTAGAAGATTTGAAAGATAAAATGGAAATTTTGAAAAAGTTCCTTATAAAATTTGAACCCTTTGAAATAAAATTAAAAAATTTTTCCTGTTTTGGTGAACGGACAATCTATATAGATGTAATTCCAGGTGATAAATTTTTTGATTTTTATCTGAACATGAAAAAATCCTGTCAGGAATTTTTCAAATTTGATATACGTGAATTCTCACCCCATATAACTATCGTGAACGGAGATATACCTGACGGAAGATTTCAAGAGATATGGGGGGATTTTTCTCAGAGGGAATATAAAAGAGAATTTTTGGCAGATACAGTGGCATTATTCAGATATATAGATGGGAAATGGGAGATAGAAGAGAGAATAAAATTACTCTCTCTCTTCTAAAATTTTCTGGGATAGATAGAATATTCCCAGAAGAAGCATCAGCACCACTGAATTCAGAGCAGAACTTTCAAGAAATTTTTTGGAGCTTATGAGCTGATAGTTTACCAGGGGAAGAGTTGGGAAATAATTGATAATCTGCATAGTGTACCCCATGGTAAATTCTCCGAGAAGCAGTGCGAAAATCTGGAGATAGATACCTAAAAAAAGTTTTTTCATCAGAGGGAATTCAATGTGGACAAAATATCTCCATGAGTCTGCACCGTCGATAAGGGCAGCTTCCCTTATACTTCTGTTGAACCTCTTTACATACTGATAGAGAAAAGAGTATGCCAGAGGAAGGGATGTCAGTATATATCCTTGAAAAAGGAGAAGAGGAAGAGGAATATCCAGGAGTATATTCATATAGATAAGAAGAAGTCCGAGAAATCCGCTGGAAATTCCAAAAGAAAAAAATATGATGATTTCAGTAAACTTATTATAGAATTTAATCATAAGATATCCTAAAAAAACGACCACAGCCCCAGCAGTTCCAGCCAAGAAAATGGAGTTAAGAATACTTTTTATAACAGGAAACTCTAGATTAAAGTTTCTACTGAAAAGTACAAAATAGTGCTGGAAAGATATTTTTCCAGTGTAGATATTGAAAAAACTGAAAAAAACAGGAATAATAATAATGAGAAATTCCATAGTTAAATATATCAGAGAAAAAAACTTTAAGAATTTCCCTGTTTTTTTTATATATGGTTCACCGTTCAGCTCATATTCCTCTATTTTTAAGGAGCCATAGTTAAGAAAAATCATAATCAGAGACTGGATGACACCTAAAACCACTACTTTGGAAAAATCTGAACTTCCTGTGAGGGTGGAAGCTATCTCAGCTTCTAAAGTTGAATGCCGAAGACCTCCAAGGGCGATAACCAATATAAAAGAGGTGAAAGAGTAAAGAAATACAAGAAAACCTCCTTTAAAAACCTGGGGAAGAATAAGCGGAAGTTTAATAAGGAAAAATATTTTTTTTGAGGAGACTCCCTCTGTAAAAGCAGCTTCTTCAATCTCTCTAGGGATTCTTTTTAAGGCCTCAGAGATATATTTAATAAAAATAGGACTGTTATAGAAACAGTTGGCTATTATAATGGCTGTCAGACTATAGCTTATCCCTAGTTTTTTGAGGAAACTCCAGTTAAAAATAACAGTAAAGGAAATCACTGCAGATATTGGTGGGAATACAAAGGGGATAAAAAAAAGTTTTTCCAGGGCAGAGGACAATTTTCCTTTAGAATAGGCACAGTAATAAGCCGGCATAACAGCTGTCAAAAAAGAAAAAAGTACAGAAAGAACTCCCTGGATCAGGGAGTTCTTTAAAAAATTGAAATTAAAGCCGTTCAAACTCAGAGAGCTGAAATCTATAAAATCTCTGAAAAACAGACCGAAGGGTATCGCCCATAGGGAGAGATAGATAAGATTAAAGAAAATTTTCATTTTAAGCCTTTCAAAAAATTATTTGGATAAGATATCTACGAGTTCCTGTTTCCATCTGTCAAGATTTTTTACAGCTTCTGAGCTGTCTAAAGTGACTATTTTATCAGATGTAGGAATATACTGGAAAGCTTTTTGGAGCTGGATATCGGTAACTGGAAGCATATAGTTGCTGTTTACCAGTTTTTGCTGAACTTCAGGTGTAAGAAGATATTCTATGAATTTTTTTGACCCCTCTTTAACATTTTTTTTCTTGGTAAGAGCAGCACCTTCTAGATAGATATATGCACCCTCTTCTGGAATAAAACTGTCATAGATCATATCTCCATCTTCTGAGTAGAAGTAGGCATTACTTGTGGCATATCCTAGCATCATAGGACTTTCACCGGCACTGAATTTGGCGAAGGCATCATCCCAATCAGATGTAACTGTAAGAATTGCTGGTTTCATTTCTTCCCAGAATTTTTTCCAGTTTTCTCCATATACTGCCACAGACCAGAGAAGAAGTTCCTGTCCGGTAGCAGATCTGGGATCTATTGTTATAAGCTGTTTCTGCATCTGCTTTATATCTTGAAAAGATTTTGGCGGAGAGGTCAGAGTTTTTCTGTTGAAGTTAACGGCCATGGCTCCGTAATCAAAAGGAGTCAGGAACCAGTCTCTGTCCATTATGAATTCTGGTTTAGAAATTTTGCTACTGTTCTCAGGTTTATAAGGAAGAAGAAGTCCCTCAACTTTTGCTTGTTCTCCGCTAATCTGAGTGAGACCAAGAACAAGATCTGATTTTGGATTGTTCTTTTCCAGCTTTAGTCTGGGAACCAGACCTTTAATACCTACAAATTTGATTTCATCCCCTGTTTTATTGAAGAAATCTTCTTTAAATTCTCTCTCTAACCATTTCATAGACTCGGGAGCATAGATAGTTATGGTTTCCCCCATGGAAAGAGCAGTGGTAAATAGCATAGCTGTAAAAAGTAGTGTTTTTTTCAAAATAATTCCCCCCTTAAATAAATAAAAAAAGCTGCAGTCATTACAGCTGCAGCCAAACAAACAAAAAATATAACGTTTTTTTCTCCCTCTCTAGCATTATCTAGCAGGTTAAACGGTATAATCTCAGCCACTGGCACCCGTGTAAAACTATATGATTATAATACAACTCTTTTAGAAAAAAATCAATATTTTTTTAATTTCCTCTGATAATATCTATAGGGTTGAGCTTTTTGGATTTCAGTGCGGGAAGGAGGGAAGCCACCACGGCAGAAGAAATCGAAATAAACGATATGAGCAGGGAGTATTTAAGTTTTACGCTGATGGGAAATGCCAGAGAGGGAGATCTGTGGAAAATCCAAATGATGATAAGTCCGATAACTATCCCAACGGCTGTGGCTACGACTCCAAAAATAGCCCCTTCATAGATAAAAATTTTCATAGAATCTCTGTCAGAGAGTCCCATGGTTTTCAATATTCCCAGCTGTTTAGATTTTTGGAGAACTGTGATTCCCAAAATACTGGAGATGCTCATAGAGGTAGCTAAAGTTATAAAAATTTGAATTATTATAGTGGTTATGGACTGACTCTTGAGAGCTACAAGAAGGTCGGGCAGCTCCTTTGTCCAGCTGTTTACCTCCATATCGAAAAAGCGTTGCCTCAAATAAGTGGTTACATTGTCTCCCATAAAGGGATCTTCCAGTTGAATATCTATAGTGGAGATAAAACCCTTTTTATCAAAAATATATTGAGCCCTAGTAAGATTCATAAAAATCCAGTTTCTGTTATTTATAGCATTTCCTAAATCCAGAGCGCCTGCAATTCTAAAAGTCTCAACTTTTCCATTACTCAGTTGGAGAGGTATAATATCATTTATTTTTAGGTTGTAATCTCTTAAAAAATCCACTCCCACAAGGATGTTGTTAGAGTCCAAAATAGGGGATCCTTCCACAATTTTTTTGGAGAGGTGGTAGATTTTATCTATGGAAGAAAAATCAGAACCCAGGATGACCATAGAACGAGACTTTCCGCTTTTAGAATAAAGAGCACTTTCTCCTAGATAACCAGCAACATTTTTAACACCCTCAAGCCTAGAGATGGAGTTGAGAGTTGAAGGATAGTCGGTAATTCTGTTTCTGTTTAGCTGGGAGTTTCCGTCAATTATGATGGAACTTTTGTCAGAGATTTTGTTAGCTAGAAAAGATTTAGTTTCGCCCTGTTCTATTCTTATATGATAACTGTTTCCCAGTATTTTGTTTATCATATACCCCTGGAGAGAAGGAAGGAGATTTATCATAAAAAATTGTATGGCTATTCCCAGGGAAATTCCCATAATTATGGAGAAAGTCTGTTTTTTGTTATCTGCTATAAAGCTAAAAGCTATTCTCATATTGGTATTCATCTTATCTTCATCTCCATATTTTTTGGTATTTCGGAAATCTTTTATTTGAATTTTAACCGAAAAATATTAAAAAAGTCAAATAATAATAAAAAATCATCAAAATAAGTACTTGAAAAAAAAATAAAATCAGATTATAATGTGTTGTAAATTAAGTACAACAAGTTTGGAAAAAGTGCTTGTTATATAATTATCAAACAAAAAATAATTTTGGAGGAATTTTATGAAAGAAAAAACCAACACCCTGCTCATGGGGAAAAACACTCCTTACTATTTTATAGCTCCGGCCATGCTAGTGATGGCTGCTATGGTATTTTATCCACTGGGGTATGGAATATGGCTATCTATGACAAATATGAGTCTAACGACTTTTAGAAACCCATCTTTTATAGGGCTAGCAAACTATATAACAGTATTTAAAGATCCTAGACTTCTGACGACCTTCGGAAGGACTATTTTCTGGACATTTATAAATGTTTTTTTTCATGTAACTATAGGACTTTATCTGGCACTTCTATTGAATAGGAAACTTCCGGGAAAGGCTATTTTAAGAGTAATGCTTATTATCCCTTGGGCGATGCCACAGTATATAGCTGCCCTTACTTGGAAGGGGATGTTTAATCAAAACTTTGGAGCTATAAATATATTTCTTGGGAAATTAGGGATAGATGCCATGGCCTGGCTAAGCGATCCCACTCTTACTTTTATTGCGGCGATAATAACTAATATCTGGTTAGGATTTCCTTTTATGATGATGATAAGTTTGGGAGGGCTTCAGTCTATTCCTTCGGAGCTTTATGAAGCTGCGGACATAGATGGAGCTGGAACATGGGATAAATTTAGAAATGTTACATTACCTCTTTTAAAACCAACTCTGACACCAGCAATAATTTTAGGTTCGGTTTGGACTTTTAATATGCTGAATGTAATTCTTATTATAGCTGGAGGATATGGAAATGATCAGACTCAGATTCTTGTAACTGATGTTTATAGACTGGCATTCAGTTTCTTCAGATATGGATATGCTTCGGCATACTCGGTTCTTATATTCATACTGTTACTTGTATTTGGAATAGTATATGTTGCTAAGAGCGGAATTTTCTCAGGGGGGGATAATTAATGAAAAGAATAAAACAGATGCATTTTGAAAAAGGAGATTCATGGGGAAAAATAGCGGGGATATACACTGTACTTATATTTTTTGCCGCACTGACTCTTTACCCTATGCTCAATGTCCTATCTATAGCTTTAAGACCTGGAAATCAATTATTCTCAGCTAGTTTAGCGATAATTCCAGAAGGGGCTACTCTGGAAAATTTCAGAAAAGCTATTTTTGAGAGAGATCTACTTCTTTGGCTTAGAAACTCCCTTATAGTTTCTACAGCTACTGCAATTTTCGGAGTGACACTGTCTTCTACGGCAGCTTATGCATTTTCGAGATTTAAATTTTGGGGAAGAAAATCAGGGATGATGACTTTTTTAATAACTCAGATGTTCCCTGCTCCTATGTTACTGTTGCCTATGTCAGTGCTTTTAACGAGATATGGACTTATGAACAAATTTTTAGGGTTATTAATACCGTATACAGCCACAGCAGTACCTTTCTGTGTGTGGATGCTAAAGGGATATTTTGATACGATTCCTAAGTCTCTAGAAGAGAGTGCCTATATAGACGGATGTAAAGTTTGGCAGTCTTTCTATATAATAATTCTTCCGCTTTCCACACCTGCACTGGCAATATCGGCTCTATTTTCCTTTATGTCAGCATGGTCTGAATATGTAATAGCGAGAGTAGTAATAACGGATCCGAAATCTCTTACACTTCCCGTGGGACTTGTAACTCTTCAGGGATCCTTTGCCGCTGAGTGGGGGGTATATTCTGCGGCAGCCCTTATAACGAGTTTACCTGTAGTTATACTTTTTATAAGCTTATCGAGATATCTAGTCGGTGGTCTTACTGCTGGTGGAGTAAAAGAGTAACAAAATATTAGAATTTTTTATCAAAATAGAATTAAAGATTAAAGGAGAAGAGTATGTTTCAGAGAAGCAGTGGAATATTAATGCATATAAGTTCATTACCAAGCCAATATGGAATAGGAGATTTTGGTCAGGAAGCATATAAATTTATAGATTTTTTAGCAGAAGCAAAACAAAAGCTTTGGCAGATACTTCCTATGGGACCTACGGGGTATGGAGATTCTCCATATCAGTCATTTTCGGCTTTTGCAGGAAATCCTTATTTTATAGATCTTGAAGATTTTGTAGAAAAGGGACTGTTAGAACCTGGGGATTTAGAGGAATTAAAAAAATATAATGTAGAGGGAACTATAGAATATGGAATGCTTTATACTTTGAAACTGCCAGTTTTAAGAAAAGCCTTCGAAAAATTTAATGAGCTGAAAAAAACAGATGAGATGGAAAGCTTTAAAAAGAAGCACAACTATTGGCTCGTGGATTATGCACTTTTCATGGCACTCAAGGGGAAATTCCATCAGAATAACTGGCAGGAGTGGCCTACAGAATATAAGTTTCGCGACATAAAGGCTCTTAAAAAAGCAACCTTAGAATTAAAGAAAGAGATGGATTATTTTATTTTTCTTCAGTATATTTTCTATCTTCAATGGGAAAAACTTAAGTCCTATGCCAATATAAAGGGAATAAAAATTATAGGTGATATACCTATTTTTGTCTCTCCTGATTCTGCAGATGCATGGTCCAAAAATGAAATGTTCCTATTTGATGAAAATTTAAAATCAACTAAAGTGGCGGGATGTCCTCCTGATGCCTTTAGTGTAGATGGACAACTCTGGGGGAATCCGCTCTATGACTGGAAATATATGGATGAAACAGGTTATAAATGGTGGATAGAGAGAATAAAAGCCTGCTTTGAACTGCATGATATAGTGAGAATAGATCATTTCAGAGGATTTGAGTCCTACTGGGCAATACCTGCAGAATCTGAAACAGCAGCAACAGGAGCATGGGAAAAAGGTCCGGGAATGAAGCTTTTTAATGCTATAAATAGTGCATTGGGGAAAAGACCTATAATAGCTGAAGATTTGGGATTTCTTACGCCTGAAGTTGAAAAACTTCTGAAAGACAGTACTTATCCAGGAATGAAAATACTTCTTTTTGCTTTCGATTCCAAGGAGGAAAATGATTACCTTCCGCACAAATATCCAGAAAACTCAGTTGCTTACACAGGAACCCATGACAACATGACAGTTCTCGGATGGTATAGAGGAGCTGAGGAGGAAGAGAAAAAAATCTGTCTAGAATATCTCCAGAATATGGGAGTGACTACCTATGAAATAAATTGGAAATTTATAGAAGCAGTTTGGAGTACAGAATCCAAAATGGTTCTGACTCAGACTCAGGACCTCTTAGGGCTTGATAATTCAGGAAGAATGAATACACCATCTACTTCACAGGGGAACTGGCAGTGGAGAGTAAAAAGAGGTGAGCTGGATCACCGTTTGGCAGCAAGGCTTGCCGAGTTAACACAAAAAAACAGGAGGTAACTTTGGACAACAGAGAGATAATAATAAATAATCTGGAAAAAATAGGACTCAGCACCAAAGAAGCTGAAGTTTATTATGAACTGGTAAAAACCCCGTTGACAAATGGATCTCAGATTGCCAAGAAATTAGGATATCCTAGGACATCTGTGTATGATACGCTTTCTAAGCTTCAGAACAAGGGATATATCCTCTCTCTTCAGGAGGGAGAAATCACATCCTATACCGCTGTAAATCCCAAAGATTTTTTGAGTAGAGTTAAGCATGAAGTCGAATCGGCCACTGATGTTTTGGATAGGGAGTTCAAGAGCATAGAGATTGATTCAGATGAAACACAGTTTTATAATCTGAATTCAGAAATTGGAATAAATGAGAGAATTACTCAGATACTTAATAGTTCTGAAAAAGAGGTATATATAAATACCAATCTGGATTTAGGAACATTCAAGCATATTTTTAAAAAGCTTAAAGCAAAAGGGGTAAGGACAATACTTTTTAGCTTTGAGAACAGAGATTATAAAAATCTAGGAATAGAGTGTTACTACCGGAAGGGATTGGGAGAGGAAGCTAGCAGTAAAACCAAGAGAATACTCATAGTATCGGACATGAAAAGAGCAGTTATAGCAAGTAATTACGGAGGGAAATTTACAGGGACATATTCAGAAAATAATCTTCTTGTAAATATAGTGGCAGAACATATACATAACGATATATATATAATGAAACTTGAAAAAAATTTCTCTGGGGATTTCTGGCAGGATATTAATTTACACACTATGCAAGAGATACCTAAAGACTAAACTTGGAGGCAGGGATGTTCTTAAATAAAAAACAGATAAAAGATGGAGTGGCTAAGTATTTATTGGTAGAATCTGGAAAAAGAGTAGAGGATGCAGAGCAGCACGAAATATATCAGGCTTTGGCCAAGACAGTTGTCGGTGCTATAAGTGAGAATTGGCTTAAAACTACAGAAACATATGGAAAAGGAAGACAGGCACACTACCTTTCTTCAGAGTTTTTGATGGGAAGAGCTCTAGGTAATAATCTTATAAATCTGGGACTTATGAAAAGTGCAAAGGCAGCCCTTGAAGAATTGGGGATTGATTATAATCTTATAGAAGAAACAGAAGAGGACTATGGTACAGGAAATGGTGGTCTAGGTAGACTGGCTGCATGTTTTATGGACTCTCTTGCAACTCTTGAGCTTCCAGGGATAGGGTATAGCATAAGATATAAAAATGGAATATTTAACCAGAAAATAGAAAATGGATTTCAGACTGAATATCCTGAAACTTGGCTAAAATATGGAGATCCGTGGTCAGTAAGGAAAATAGGAGAAGAGGTCAGAGTTAAATTTGCGGATATGGAGGTAAGGGCTATACCTTACGATACTCCAGTAACAGGTTATGGAACAGATAATGTAAACACTCTCAGACTCTGGGAAGCTTCATCAATTGAACCTCTCAATTATGCTGCCTTCAATGCTCAAGATTACGGAAAAGCACTTTGGGAATCTAATAGAGCAGAGGATATCTCCAGAGTTCTGTATCCCAATGATTCTACCAATGATGGAAAAAAACTTAGATTGAGACAGCAGTACTTCTTTGTTTCAGCTTCGCTTCAAGATATACTAAAAAAATTCAAAAAGATTCATGGAAGGGATTTTACAAAACTCCCTCAGTTCAATGTGATTCAGCTTAATGATACACATCCTACAGTGGCTATACCTGAACTTATGAGACTTCTTGTAGATGAAGAGGGAGTAGAATGGAATCTGGCTTGGGAAATCACACAAAAAACCTTTGCATATACGAATCACACAATATTGTCTGAAGCCCTTGAAAAATGGTGGATAGGTCTCTATAAGGAGATACTGCCTAGAATTTTTGAAATTATAGTGGGAATCAACAATCAGTTTGTAGAATTTCTAAAATATAAGTTTCCAGAGGATGAAGCTAGAAGAAATAGGATGTCAATAATTCAGGGAGATCTTATCCACATGGCATGGATGGCAATCTATGGAAGTTCTTATACGAACGGAGTTGCAGCTATACATACAGACATTTTGAAATATGAGGAGCTGAAAGAGTGGTATGAAATCTTCCCTGAAAGATTTCAGAATAAAACTAACGGAGTTACTCAGAGGAGGTGGATGCTTCTTTCAAACCCTGAACTTTCAGAGATGATAACAAGACTTATCGGAGAGGGATGGATAAAAGATCTTTCTCAGCTTAAAAAACTAGAGAAATTTGCAGAGGATGAGAAAATTCTCAAAGAATTTTTAAATATAAAAAATAAAAAGAAGCAGCAACTCTCAGATTATCTGAAAGAGCATCAGGGGATAGAACTGAATACAGATTCTATCTTTGATATTCAGGTGAAGAGACTTCATGAGTATAAAAGACAGCTTCTAAATATATTTCATGTTATAGATCTGTATAACAGAATAAAAGCTAATCCTAATCTTCAGATGGAGCCTGTGACATATATATTTGGATCGAAAGCAGCACCAGGATACAGAATAGCCAAAGGGGTAATAAAACTTATCAACGAAGTGGCGAATAAGATTGATACGGATCCTGTGGTGAGAGGACGAATAAAAGTTGTATTTATTGAAAACTACAGAGTTTCAGTGGCTCATAAACTATTCCCATCGGCAGATATATCTGAGCAGATTTCTACAGCTGGAAAGGAAGCTTCAGGAACTGGAAATATGAAATTTATGCTGAACGGAGCCCTAACATTGGGAACTCTGGACGGAGCCAATGTGGAAATTGCTGAAGAAGCCGGAAGAGAAAATGAATTCATCTTCGGACTTACTGTGGAAGATATTCATGAGATAAAAAAACATGGATATAATCCTTGGGAAGCATATAACAGTGTGGAGGGACTGAGAGAGGTTGTGGATTCCCTAGTAAATGGGACGTTCTCAGATAATGGAACTGGAATGTTTAAAGAGATATATGATTCTCTTATGCATGGAACGAGCTGGCATGCAGCGGATCAATATCTTGTTCTGAAAGATTTTGCAGAATACAGAAAAATTCAGAGAATTGCAAATGAGACTTACAGCGATAGGATGAAGTGGGCAAAAATGGCCTGGCTGAATATAGCCAACGGAGGAAAATTTTCATCAGATAGAACTATTTCTGATTACGCTAAAGAGATCTGGTATATAGAGTCTCAAAAAATATAAAAATTTTACCCAGGGAAAAGGGATTATCATTTGTTTGGTGGTCTCTTTTTTCGTATAGATGAAATATTTTACTTAGAAATTCTTTGTAATTTACGGGAACAATATGATAAAATTCAGATATAGAATTAGGTGGGAGGAGATAAGATATGGATTACTACAGAGTGTTATTGGTACATGGTTTTTTTGGAAGCAACAGGGATATGGAGTACATAGCTTCTGTTTTGAGAAATTCTGGTTTTAGAGTAGATAATCTGAATCTGCCTCTGACTTTTTCAGATATTACTTTTAGTGAAAAAATTATAAGAGCAAAACTGGAAGAAATTTCCAAAGACAGATTCAGTAAAAATAGTGAGATAATTTTGATAGGTTATGGGATGGGGGGATACCTTGTCAGAAAAGTCATCCATGATATGGGACTAAAAGATTTTTTTATGAAGATGATATTTATCGCAGCCCCCACAAAAACTCCTAAAATTATAAAAATAAATATGGGACTGGTTAGAGTTCTCAGCAAAATTTTTAAACCATTGAAAATTTTTTTGGAAGATGAAATTGAAAATCTTCCTGAACCTCAGGAGGAATTGGGGATAATAAGATCCACCGAGCCGGATTCGCATCTTTTAAAAAAATATTTTTCAGAATATAATGATGGAGCACTCAACAGTGATGAGGTGGTTTTCAATAGAGAATTTGAAATAATAGATATTCCTTTTGGACGGAAAGAGGTTCATAAAAGACCTGGAACAGTGGAATATATTATGGATTTCATAGAGACAGGAAAGTTTAAACACGATAAAATATAGGGGGAAACATGTTAAAAAGATTGTTTAAAAAGAAGGTAGAGAGAGTACTGCACAACGATCGAAAAATAAGGATTTTGACACTGAGAAAAGAGGCAGAAACTTATTACAGGAATCGTGACTTTTATTGTTCAGAAGCAGTGGTGAAGGTCATTGCTGATTATTTCCAAGCACCCTTAGGTGATGCCGCTGTGAGACTTGCTTCGGGATTTCCAGTTGGTATAGGAGGAAGCATGTGCACCTGCGGAGCAGTAAACGGAGGGGTCATGGCGATATCCATGTTTTTTGGAAGAGATCAGGCGGGAGGAAAAGAGGTTAAAAAAGCCATGGAATTGTCCAAAGAACTCTATGATAAATTTACGAAAAAGCATAAGGTGGCCTGCTGTAAAGTGCTGACTCACGGAAAAAAGCTAGGAAGCAGCGAGCATATAGATCACTGCGTAGAAATGACAGGGGAATTGGCAGAGATAACAGGAAGAATTTTAGCCCGTGAACTGGGATATGAGATAATAGAGGAGTAATTATGGAAAAAAGTTTAAGAAAATATGCTGAATTAGCAGTAAGAACAGGGGTGAATATTGGAAAGGGAGATATTCTTGTCATAAACTCTCCTACAGAATGTTATGAATTTACAAGAATGATAGTGGAGGCAGGGTATGAAGCTGGAGCTAAAGAGGTAGTAGTTCACTGGGGAGATGAGATTGTAACTCGTGAGAGATATATGCACGCTTCAGAAGAAGTTTTCCAGACAATACCACAGTGGCAGATAGAATCAGTAATTTACTATGGAAATCAGGGAGCTGCCTTTTTAAGCATCTATGCTACCGATCCCACACTGCTAAAAGATGCAGATCCAAAACGTGTGTCAGATTATAATGCCCTCAGAAGAAAAGCTCTGAAAGATCATTATGACAGAATCATGTCCAACAAAAACAGATGGTCCATTTTATCCATTCCTACAAAAACTTGGTCAGAATCTGTATTCCCAGAATTAGATGCAGATAAAGCTGTGGAAAAAATGTGGAGTGCAATATTTTCAGTGGTAAGAGTGGATCAGGAAAATCCGGTAGAAGCTTGGAGAGAGCATAATGAAAATCTTCATAGAAGAAGAGAAATTTTGAATCAAAAGAGATTCAGAAAACTTTATTTTAAAAATTCAATAGGAACAGATCTGTGCGTAGAACTTCCAGATGGACATATCTGGTTAGGTGGAGGAGATAAAGATATAAATGGAATAGACTTTATTGCCAATATGCCCACAGAGGAAATTTTTACCCTTCCAAAAAAGGATGGAGTTGAGGGGACGGTAGTAAGTTCTAAACCTCTTGTGTATAACGGAAATATAATAGATAAATTTAAAATGAAATTCCAAAAGGGAAGAATAGTGGAATTTTATGCAGAGAAGGGAATGGAGACTTTAAAGGGACTCATAGAAACTGACGAAGGGTCAAAATATCTGGGAGAAGTAGCCCTTGTTCCACATGATTCTCCTATATCAAATTCAGGAATAACATTTCTAAATACTCTCTATGATGAGAATGCTTCATGTCACCTGGCTATAGGCGAAGCCTACAGCAGCTGTCTAGAGGGAGGGACATTTATGAAGGAAGAGGAAAAAGAATTGGCAGGAGCTAACACGTCTTTGAATCATGTGGATTTTATGATGGGAACAGAAGATTTGGAGATTGTGGGAGAGACCCTTTCAGGGGAAAAAATTCAGGTTTTCAAATATGGAAACTGGGCTTTTTAAAATTATTACGACTGTTTTTCATTATTTTTTTGTTTCTTTGAGTTTGTTTTGTTTTACTTTGTATTCAAAAAAACATTTATGTTCTATTAAAGATTTTAATATCTTTTTTTTAAAAAATGATTGAAGTTTTTTTGTTTTTATATATATTTTAAAATCTTTTACTATGGAAAAAACCATTGATTTTAGGCATCTTTTGTTATAAAATAGCATCTCAGAACTATTAAAGATAAAAAGGAGTTTTAAATCAATGGATTCAAAAAAATTAAACTGGCGTATGCTGGCTATGATGGGATTCACAGTTGTTTGGGGATTCGGAAACGTTGTTAATAACTATGCAAATCAAGGACTTACAGTTGTAGTATCTTGGGTTTTGATTCTTGCATTATATTTTTTACCTTATGCTCTTATGGTTGGAGAGATGGGATCTGTTTTTGACCAGAAAGCTGGAGGAGTTTCAGGTTGGATTGGTTCAACTTATGGACCGATGATAGCATATTTAGCCGGATGGACATATTGGGTTGTACATATACCTTACCTTGCACAAAAGCCACAAAGTGCTGTTGTTGCCCTTAGCTGGGTATTTTTCCAAAATGGAGATCTTATAAAAGCTTTTAATCCTCTGGTACTACAAAGTATTGTTTTGGGAATATTCCTACTTTTACTTTGGATGTGTTCAAAAGGAATGAATTCAATGAAAAAACTAGGAGCTCTTGCAGGAACTTCTATGTTCTTTATGGGAATATTATATATTCTTCTTACTGTGGCGGCACCATCTATAGTTGGAGCTAGATCAGCTACTGCAGCTTGGGAACTTTCAACTTTTATGCCGAAATTTGATTTTACATATTTCACAACAATATCTATGCTAGTATTTGCTGTTGGTGGATGTGAGAAAATTTCTCCATATGTTAGAGATGTTGAAAATCCTAATAAAAATTTCCCTAAGGGAATGATAGCTCTTGCAGTAATGGTAGGAATGTCTGCTTTACTTGGATCTTTTGCTATGGGAATCATGTTTGATAGTAACAATATCCCTTCAGACCTTAAAATGAATGGTCAGTATTATGCATTTAAACTTTTAGGTGAATACTACGGAGTAGGAAATGTACTGTTAATATTATATGCAGTAGCAAATACACTATGCCAAATATCAGCTGTTATGTTTTCAATAGATGCTCCTCTTAAGATACTTATTGGAGAGGGAGACAGAAACTATATTCCAGAATTTTTCACAAAAACAAATGAAAATGGAGCACCTGTAAACGGATACAAACTTACAGCAGTTCTTGTTGGAATACTTATCATAATACCAGCAGTAGGTATTGGAGATATGAATAATCTTTATAACTGGCTTCTAGATCTGAACTCTATTGTTATGCCACTTAGATACCTATGGGTTTTCCTAGCATACATCGGACTTAGAGGATTTATTAAAAACAAAGAGCTAAACAGCCATGCTGGATTTAGATTTGTAAAGAATGATAAAATAGCTACACTGATTGGAGCATGGTGTTTTGCCTTTACAAGTTTTGCATGTTTGATGGGAATTTTCCCTAAAAATATAGAAACATTCAGTTCAGAGTGGTTCTTCCAGATTACTCTTAATATACTTACTCCAATTGTTCTAGTAGGACTTGGGCTTATATTCCCTAAAATAGCTAGAAAGCACAATAAATAATGCCAGCAAAATATTAAATACATAGAAAAAAGAGAGGAGGTCAGAATATTCTGACCTCCTCTCTTCCATTATATATCTTAAATTTTATTTGTCGAGCTCTTCCATAAGGAAGTTGGCACATTTTCCATAGACTTCTTCATTTACTGTGGAGATTATCTTTGTTCCCATGGGCATAAACTCTTCAGATTCTACATTAGAATTTTTGTGAAGATAGGAGACAAAGGATGACTCACTGTAAGGTATGAGATATTCGCATCTCTTGAGTGTTTTGGGAAGCATCTTACAGCACTGTAAGAGCAATGCCTCTAGATTTATTTTCTGTTTAGCACTAATCTCAATTATATTATAGTGCTTATATTTTTCCTTAAGTTCAGTTAAAATTTCATCAGAAGTTATATCTACTTTGTTGAGAGCTAGGATCATAGGTTTGTCCATACACTGAAGTTCTCCAAGGACATTTTCCACTGCTGCAATCTGTTCTTTCACTGTAGGACTTGAAGCATCTACTACATGGATGATAAGATCTGAAAATATAACCTCTTCCAGAGTGGATTTGAAAGCCTCTACCAGTTCGTGAGGAAGCTTTCTCACGAATCCTACTGTATCTGTGAGAGAGGCTATTCTTCTGTCTGGAAGGGTTATAGCTCTCGTGGTGGTATCAAGTGTAGCAAAGAGAAGATTTTCAGCGAATACATCCTCTTTTTTAGATGAGTTATCCCCTGGATAAAGTTCAACTACAACATTTCTTAGGGAAGATTTTCCAGCATTGGTATATCCAGCCAAAGAAATTTTAGGGATTCCAGATTCTTCTCTACGTCCTCTCTGAATTCCACGATGTTTTCTGATTTTTTCCAGTTCCTCTTTTAGGTCGTGTATGGCTTCTCTTATCCTTCTTCTGTCTATTTCAAGTTTTTTCTCTCCAGGACCTTTAGTTCCTATTCCTCCCCCTGTACGGGAAAGCATAGATCCCAGTCCTATAAGTCTTCCGCTACGATACTTCAGTTGAGCCAGCTCAACTTGGATTTTAGATTCTCTGGTTTTAGCACGTCTTGCAAAAATTTCAAGAATCAGTGTTGTACGGTCTATAACTTTGCATCCAGTAATAAGCTCCAGGTATTTTATCTGTATTCCAGAAAGTTCATCATCAAAAATTAGAAGATTGGCACCTTTTACCTGTTGAAGCAGAGCAAGAGATTTGGCTTTTCCACTTCCTATGAAAAAAATTGGATCAGGCTTCTGTTTTTTCTGAAACATTCTATCTACAACTTTAATATTACAAGCTCTAGCCAGTTCTCCCAATTCATCTAAACTCTCATTTGAATCTGTTCCCACAAGAATAGCTATCTCTTCATCTGACTCGATTATCTCTCTTTTTTTTAGTTCAGTTTCAGTATTCTCTATCTTTTCTAAAAAATCAAAAGCCTCAGCTTTCTCAACAGAAAGAGGTCCTATCTGCTCATAGCCTAAAATTCCATCTGTAACCTTACAGAAACCGATATTTATTCCAGTTATTCCATCTTCCTGAATACCAATTGCAAGAACAGCATCTAATTTAAGTTTGATAA
This sequence comes from Fusobacteriaceae bacterium, assembly GCA_051646055.1. Classification (GTDB taxonomy): domain Bacteria; phylum Fusobacteriota; class Fusobacteriia; order Fusobacteriales; family Fusobacteriaceae; genus JAGNZR01. The sequence goes on along the minus strand of JBOFCM010000158.1, from coordinate 11,374 downwards.
GAGCAGAAATGTCCACACTGGAAAGATTCGAGTATCCACTAGGATGGGTATGGACTATTCTAACTCCACTTAATCTTTTTTCAGTAACATTCAGTATAGGAAGTTGAACTGTATTGGAGTCTCCTATAGAGACTTCAATAACTTTTCCCTTTCTGTCTATTGCAACATTTATCTCACGATTTATTTTCATACTTATATGGGATATAAGCTGAACAATCTCCTGATTAAATAGAGAACCTTTATCCACTTTTATTTCATAAAGTCCGTCTAAGGTCTCTAAAATATAGTCTTTAATTCCCTCTGTATTTCCTACAATCATTTTATCACAACCTTTTTAATTTTTAACTTTGAATCCCTTTTCTGTCTTTTCTATAAGACCTTGCTTTAAAAGAGTTCCCATAGCTCTTTTGAAAGCTTTTTTACTCATGTCGAAGAAATTTTTTATATCTTCTGGAGATGAGGCATCATTGAATCTGAAATTATCTTTAAGAAGATTCATTTTCTCAAGTATAAATTCAGCATCTTTTCCCATCTGTTCAGAAACTATGGCTCTTGTAGAAAGGTCTAATTTCCCATCTTCTCTCACTCTTATAACTCTTGCGTCTACAGTATCTCCAATCTGAAATTCTTTGAAACACTCGCTCTTAGGTATAAGTCCGAAATATCTGTCATCTACAGCTACGAATACTCCAATCTCAGGATTTATATTATAAACTGTTCCTGAAACCTGATCCCCTTTTTTATAATCTTTACATGGAAGCAGGAAGTTGTATATTTTCATTGTAGCAGATACTCTTCCTTTACTATCTTCATAAAGTCCTACCAGGTGAGTCTCTCCAATTTTTACTTTGATATTCTGCTGACCGATAGGAAGAAGAACATCTTTATTCAGTCCCCAGTTGAGGAATGCTCCCAGGTTAGGATTAATATCTACAACTTCAAGTTTGGCAAGAGTTCCAACTATAGCTTCAGTTTTTCTGAAAGTTGCTGTAAGTCTGTCTTCAGAATCTCTATACACAAGAACTTCCACTTCATCTCCGATATTTATCTCTCTCTCTTCCATCTCATTATTTGGAAGAAGAACTGTTTCTTCACTCTCCTCCTCCAAAGATTTTAGCTGTGCTCCAATCTTAGTGATGGTGAAAACCACCATTTTTTGTCTCTTTCCTATTTTAATCATAATTCACTCTCCTTAAAATTTCAAAACTATGTAATAGTTCTTTCACTATATTTCTATATTTTAACTTTATTTTTTTATAATATAGTAGTATGATAATAAAGTATACCACGAAATTGGAATAAAATAAATAGAATGGAGAATAAAGAGCTATGTTTAGAGGTTTGCTTAATTTAACAAAGTACAACAGAAATATAAAAAATAGTTTTTTTGTAAATTTTCTTTCAACATTTATAATGCAGGGAATATTTCTTGTTTTTATAGGGATATATATAAAATCTCTGGGGTATGGAGAGGGAGATGTAGGAAAAATTCTGGCTGTAAATAATATTTCAGTAGCTGGGGGATCTCTGCTCATGGCATATATTATGATGCGTTATAGCAGGAAGACCTCACTTATTTTTGGAGTTCTCTCCATGTCTATAGGTATGTATGGCATAAGTTTTTTCAGTTCCATGGGAGCACTGATATTTTTTTCGGGAATAATTGGTATGGGGTTCGGATTTCCTCTTACTGCCATGGGAGTCCTGCTTACGGAAAATTCCAGACCTGAAGAACGTGTGGATATTTTCAGTACCAATTTTATAATTCAAAGTTTAGGAGCAGTTTTCGGAAGTTATTTTGGTGGTAAAATTTCATCTGTTCTCACTCAAAATTTCAGCGAAACTAAAGCTATTCCTATACTGTTTTTTCTCTGTGCTACTGTTCTTCTGGGAGCAATATTTCCGATTCAGAAGCTGGAAGAAAAAAAGGAAGTTAGAGAGAAAAAAAGAAAAAAACTATATTATAGTTTAGGTGTTCTTATGAAAGGGAAATCTTTAGGCTATCTTATATATAATACTGTTATCGGTTTCGGTGCCGGACTGGTAGTTCCTTTTTTTAGTGTTTACCTGAAGTTTGCTCTGAATATAGAAGATTCATGGGTAGGGAATATCATGGCTCTTTCTCAGGTTGGATTGGTTGTGGGTGGACTACTTGTTCCTTATGTTTCTAGAAAATTGGGGAAAGTCAAAACAGTGATAGTATGCCAGTTGCTCTCGATTCCTTTTCTTATTTCTATAGCTTTTCCAACGGGACTTTTCATTGTGGCAGTGTCATTTCTTATACGTTCTACTCTGATGAATCTCAATCAGCCCTTGGTACAGAATATATCCATGGAAATTGTAGATGATGAACTGAGACCTCTTATGAGCAGTTTAAGTCAGATGACAGCTTATTTCACAAGAGCTTTATCGGTACTTTTAGCTGGATATATTATGGAAAATTTTTCCTATAATACTCCTTATTACTTTACTGTAATTTTATACCTAATTTCCACATACCTTTTTTATAAATATTTTTATTCTTTAAACACAAAGGAGAGTTAATTATGGACAAACTTCAAGAACTTCAAGAATTTTTTAAAGCAAAACTTATAGAATATAATTTAGAAATATACTCCACTGAAAAAGCTATTTTTATAAAAGATGGAAAGAGTATGGAAAAAATCGATCTAGAGGATCTGATTGAGAAATATGAGGATATGTTTCTGGATGATGAAGAGGATTTTGATAAAGTTCTGGACCTCAATAGTTTTTCAGGAAGATGTGAACTTTTTATGGAAGAGATAGAGATGCTTTGTGCAGAAAAGAAGATAAAAACAGATAAATTTTGGGACTATCTATACAGTGTAAATTAGAAAATAAAAAACATATAAAAAAGCCCCCTATCACAATCAATTCTAGGGAATATGATAGGGGGCTTTTTTTAATGGTGATGTAAAAAAATTATACTAAATGCCATAACTAGCATTCCAGTAATAACTCCAGAGATAACTAAATGGTGTTTTCCAAATTTTTCTGCAGTGGGAAGAATTTCATCTAGACAGATAAAAACCATAATCCCTGAAACCACAGCAAAAAGGAGACCGAAAATAAATTGGTTTAAGAATCTAAAAAGAAAAAAATAAGCTGCCAAAGCACCTATAGGAGCCCCAGTGGAGCTCAAAAAAGTATAAAACAGAGCACTTCTTCTTTTCCCGGTGGCGAAGTAGATAGGAATTGCAATAGCCATTCCAACAGACAGATTGTGCAGAGCTATAGCTATGGCTACACTGATACCTAGAGTGGGATTTTCCAGTGTTGAGATAAAAGTTGTTATTCCTTCGGGGAAATTATGTATACCTATACTTATGGCAGAAAAAATCCCCATTTTATATAGACATTCTTCACTGTTTCCATGAGAAAATTCATGATTTTCTTTATGGTTTAAGAGTCTGTTAAAAAGAATCAGAAAAAGCATACCGCCAAAAAATCCAGCAGTTGTAAGAATATATCCTGTATTTCCTGGATAAACTTTCTGAATATTTTCGCTGGCCTCATGAAGAATTTCAGTGAAGGAGAGGTAGAGCATAATTCCTCCGGAAAATCCTAGAGAAAAACAGAGAATGTCGGTGTTATCTTTTTTTGTTTGGATTCCCAACCATCCTCCTATAATCATAAAAAAAGAAGATATAGCTGTGAGAAAAAAAGCGAAAAGGGTATTAGGCATAACAAATCCTCCTGTAAGGTATAGATAAATTAAAATTTTTCAAGCTTAAATATTATTCCGAAAGGCAGGATAATTTCATTTAAAAAAATCAATCTATTGATTAATTACCTAAAATGATTTAAAATACTATATAGAGATTTTTGTTTTTAGGAGGAGGAGTTTTGAAAAAATTTTTGGGATTTATCTCTTTTATAATGTTGTTGACAACTTTGTATTTTATAGCGCAGATAGGGTTAAAAGAATATTTTAATGAGTATTATTTTATAGCGCCAAATCTTATCGGAAAAAATATTGATAATAGTGAACTTAAGGGAGCAAATCTTCCTATAAAAATAGTTGAGAATCCAAGAGAGTTTTCAGAGCGTCCGGCAGGAGAGATTTTTATGCAAGATCCAGTGTCGGGAAAGAAAATAAAAAGAAATAGGATAGTAAGAGTCTGGGTAAGTAAGGGATCGGCTGATTTAACGGTTCCTGACGTGAAAGGATTGGAAGAAAACGATGCAAAATCCATAATAAATTCCAGAGGACTTTCTGTGGGGAATATATCGACTATCTCACTGCCTCTCCAGGAGGGGGAAGTTGTGGCCACAGATCCTGAAGTTGGAATAGGTATATTAAGGGGAGGGAAGGTCTCTCTTTTAGTAAATAGAAATTCCAATAAAGGAAATGTGAAAATGCCGGATCTTCTAGGAGTTACCTTGAATGAAGCGAAGGATATTCTTCAGGAAAATTCCCTAATACTTGGGGCTTTAACTTATCAGGAATTTCCGGGACTGGAATCTGGAATTGTAGTTGAGACCAGTGTAGAGGCCAATAAAAGTGTTGTACAGGGAACTGTTATAGATATTATTTTAAGCAAATAGGAAAACATTGGGAGATGATTTATATTAAAGGAAGAGTTATAAACAAGATACAGGGATTTTATTACGTAGATGTAGAGGGTGAAATTCGTGAATGCCGTCTCCGTGGAGTTCTTAAAAGAACAGAAAAAAAAGAAAACTGCGTGGTTGGAGATTGGGTTAAGATCAGTGATGAAAATTTTATAATGGAGATAGAAACTAGGAAAAATCTGCTCACAAGACCTATTGTTGCCAATATAGATAATCTTGTTATACAGTTTGCAGCAAAAAATCCTGTGATAGATTATGAGAGACTGGATCTGCTTATTTTGCATAGTTTTTTTAATCATATTCAGCCTATTGTAGTTATAAATAAGATTGATCTGATAGAAGAGGATGAAAAAAGAGAGATAGAAAAGAGACTGGAATATCTGAAACAGATAGAGGTTCCTCTGCTTTTCATCTCTACCGAAAAAAACATTGGAATAGATGAGCTCAAGGGCTTACTGACTGATAAACTGACAGCTTTCGGAGGTCCCAGCGGAGTGGGGAAATCTAGTATTATAAATATGCTTCAGAGTGGAAGAGAGCTTAAAACAGGAGCTACAAGTGAAAGACTGAAAAGAGGTAAACATACAACCAGAGACAGCAGATTGCTTCCTCTTACCATGGGTGGCTTTGTCATCGACACACCGGGCTTTTCATCGCTGGAACTTCCTGAAATAGAGGATTTTAATTCTCTTGAAAATCTTTTTCCTGAATTCCGACAGAGTGAAGGATGTAAATTCAACAACTGTGTTCATATAAATGAACCTGGCTGTGGAGTGAAAAAGCTTTTGGAAGAGGGTAAAATATACCCTGTGAGATACAATTATTACAAAAAAGTTTACGAGATACTAAAAAATGAAAGGTGGAACAGATATGGAAAATAGAATAAAAATAGCTCCCTCAATACTTTCAGCAGATTTCAGCATACTGAAAGAGGAGATGGAAAATATAGAGAAAGCTGGTGCAGACTGGGCACATATAGATGTGATGGATGGAAATTTTGTACCGAATATAACTTTCGGTCCTCCAGTAATAAAGGCTATAAAAAAGCACAGCAATCTTTTTTTTGATGTGCATCTCATGATAGATGCCCCTGAAAGATATCTTCAGGAGTTTGCAGATGCGGGAGCGGATATGATAACAGTTCATGCTGAATCCACGGTTCATCTTCATAGAACAATACAGCAGATAAAAGCCCTAGGAAAAAAAGCTGGAGTATCACTGAATCCAGCTACGTCGCCGGATATACTGAAGTATATAATAGATGATCTGGATATGGTCCTTATTATGAGTGTTAATCCTGGATTTGGAGGTCAGTCTTTTATACCTTCATCGCTGAAAAAAATCAGAGAGGTAAGAGATATGCATCCTGAGATAGATATTCAGGTAGACGGAGGAATAACGGATAAAACTATAGGAGATTGCATTGAGGCTGGAGCGAACATTTTTGTTGCAGGATCATATGTGTTTTCAGGAGATTACAGAGAGAGAATAGCTCTTCTGAAAAAATAGGAGGCAGAAATTATGGGAAATAGAAATACAGATAAGGTGACAGAGATTTTGGAAGAGTTTTTTAAACTTTTCTACAAGACAGAGGATATGGCTCTGAAAATAGGAATACAGGGACTGACTCATACTGAGCTCCACATAATAGATGCGATAGGGGGGGATACCCTTACAATGCATGAACTTTCGGAGAGACTGGGAATCACTATGGGAACCGCCACAGTGGCTATCAATAAACTTTCTGAAAAAAAATTCGTAATAAGAAACAGGTCTGATGCAGACAGAAGAAAAGTTTTTGTAAATCTGGATATAAAAGGGAAAGAGGCTCTGGCTTACCATGACAGTTACCACAATATGCTACTTTCATCCATTACAGAAAATATAAGTGATGAGAGGCTGGAAGAATTCCTTGCAACTTTTGAAATAATACTTGGAAATCTTTCTAAAAAAACAGAATTCTTTAAGCCGCAGACAGTAAATGAATTTCAGGCGGGAACAAAAGTTTCAATTATTTCCATAGAGGGAACACCGATTATAAAAAATTATTTTGCGGATAAAGGGATAGGGACATTTTCTAAAATAGAAGTTTTAAAAACAAAACCTGATACGACAATAATTACAGAGGGCGGAGAAAAACTTATTTTGGATGCAGAGGATGCCAAATATCTTATAGGCGTGAAAATATAGAGAATGAATAAAAAACCAGGGAGCTGATTATGCTTTATTTAGACGGAATATCATTAAATAAAATAAAGGAAGAATTGGGAAGAGAACTGGTAGGAAAAAAAATAGGCAAGATAACCCAGGAGACAGAACTCAGTGTCTCCATTTTTTTCGGGCGTCTGAATCTGGTTGTCTCGGCAGCAGCCTCTCTTCCTATCTGTTATCTTTCTGAGGATAAAAATCTTAAATTAGATGAAAATTTTAATTTCTTACTTTCACTGAAAAAATATTTACAAAATTCATCCCTTGAAGAGATTACTCAGATAGGATTTGATAGAATACTCTGTTTTAAATTTAAAAAATTAGATTTTTTAGGAGCTGTAAATTTCTATCATCTCTATTTTGAAATTATGGGAAAGCACTCTAATCTCATACTTACAGATGAAAAAGGAAGGATTTTAGACCTTATGAAAAGATTTTCCCTGGAGGAAAATAAGGCGAGATTACTTTTTCCTGGGGCACAGTATGAGCTTCCAAATCTGGAAAAGAAAAAAAATCCCAGCGAAATAAGTGAAAATGAATTTCAAGGTATAAAGGAAAATCCTAAAGAGTTTATAGCCACTGTAGAGGGAGTAGGGAAACTTCTGGTACAGAATGCGAAAGACTATAAATCCTTTAAAGAAATTTTAGAATCAGAAATATATCCGTGCTGCTACTTGAAGGACAACAGGATAGTTTTAGCTACCCTGCTCAAGGGAATAGAACCTAAAGAGTTTAAAGAAAAAATAGAGTTTCAGAGTTACAGTGAGATGGTGAACTATTATATTGAAAAAAATCATATGACTAACTCTCAGGAAAAACTTTTTCATCAGATAAGTAATACTGTTAAAAAAAGGATGAAAAAATTGGAGAGGACTCTCCTAAATATTGAGCAGGATAACCTTCAGAAAAGTGACTATGAGATAAATAGGGAAATAGGAGATATTTTGGCAGCTAATATATATCAGCTGAAAAAAAATATGCCTCAAGTAACTCTATATAATTTTTATAGGAATAGCAATATGGAGATAGAGCTGAACACAGCTCATACTATCCAAAAAAACATAGATAGCTACTATAAAAAATACAACAAACTTAAGAGGGGACTAGTCTCCAACGAGAGAAGAATTGTTGAAGTTAGGAGCGAGATAGAGTATTTAGAATCAACTCTGGCTTTAGCAACGGCTATTCAAACTCCTGAAAATCTCAAGAATATTCAGACTGAACTTGAAAATCAGGGTTATCTCAAAGTTGTAAAAAAAGGAAACCCTAAAGGTAAGAAAAAGGTGAGAACTGATAATTTTGCAGTCTATGAAGAGGGAGAAAATTATAAGATTATCTATGGAAGAAATAACAGTGAAAATGATTTTGTAACTTTTAAACTGGGGGATAAGGATGATTTTTGGTTTCATGCCAAGGATATACCGGGATCCCATGTGATACTCAAAGTTAACAGAGGATATTTGAGTGATGAACTTATAGAAAAAGCTGCCCGTGTAGCTTTAATATATTCTAAATCAGAGATTGGTCACCGTGTAACAGTGGAATATACCCAAAGAAAATTTGTATCTAAACCCAAGGGGGCCAGGCCAGGTGCGGTGATATATACAAATCATAGGGAGATAAGCTTTATAAAATAAAAGGAGTGGAAAGAGTATGGTGAAAATAGAGAATGAATTTCTAGTTGTGGAGATACAGGAAAAAGGGGCAGAGGTAATAAGAGTTATCTCAAAAGAAGACGGGAAAAACTATATGTGGGATAAAAATCCTGAGATATGGAATGGAGTATCTCCTAATCTTTTTCCTACTGTGGGTAAATCTATAGGGGATGAGATAAGATATGATGGGAAAATTTATAAACTTGGAAATCACGGTTTCGCCAGACACTCTATTTTCCAATGGGAAAAGAGCTTAGATGGAAAGAGTGCAGATTTTATTCTGGATGATTCTATGATTGAAAAAAACAGTTTTCCTTTCCAGTTTTATCTGGATATAAATTACAGATTGGAAGATAGGAAACTTATAACTACATATTATGTAAAAAATCCTGGAGACGGAAAAACTATTTTTACTCTAGGGGCTCATCCTGCATTTAAAGTTCCCTTCCACCAAGGAAAAAAAATAGGAGATTATTATGTGGAGTTTCCTATGGATACTCAACTTATTCTCCATGAACTTACGAGTTTTGCCACATATACAGGAAGAAGAGAAGAGTTTAATCTGGAAGATGGAAAACTGGATCTAAGAATCTACGATGTAGCTAACACCTATGTTTTTTCAGATTTTAAAAGCGAATATGTAAAACTGATAGAGAAAGGGAGCGGAAATTTTATAAAAGTGGATATTAAAGGTTTTAAATATCTAGCCTTTTGGAAAAAATCAGAGGGGGACTTTATCTGCATTGAGCCATGGATTGGAAAGAGTGACATGGAAGGATTTCGTGGAGAGTTCCATGAGAAAGAGGACATGATAACTTTAAATAAAAATGAAGACTTCAGAATCGGTTATGGAATAGAATTTATGTACTAAAAAATACATGGAAGCCAGTATTTTTCTTGATAAATATTGGGTAAAATGTTAAAATATAACAATTGATAAAAAAAAAAATTAAACATATATCAGGAGGAACAAAATGAAAAAATCTTGGGAAGCAGGAATCTGCAAAAAAATGATAACAGAGGATGAGATCAGGGCAAGGGTAGCAGAGCTTGGAAAACAGATAACAGCTGATTATATGGATAAAAAGGAAGACCTTATAATTGTATGTCTTCTCAAAGGTTCGGTTATATTCATGGCTGACCTATGCCGTGAGATAAAACTACCTTTAAAAATGGACTTTATGGCGGTAAGTAGCTATGGAGATGAGATGGAATCTTCTAGAGAGGTAAAAATAAACAAAGAATTAGACGAAAAAATCATGGGAAAACATGTTATTATACTTGAGGATATAATAGATACTGGTAGAACTTTAGCTAAAATAAAAGAGATCCTGGGAACAAGAGATCCTCTTTCTCTTAAAATAGTTACTTTACTCGACAAACCAAGCAGAAGAGAGCTGGAAGTAGAAGTTGATTATGTAGGATTTACGATAGAGGATGAGTTTGTAATCGGATACGGATTGGATTTTAAACAGGAATATAGAAATATTCCATATGTGGCAGTAATGGGACCATTAAATTAAACTGGAGGGTAGAATGTCTGATTATAAACATAAAAAAAAGTTCGGACAAAACTTTCTGACAAACCAAAGTGATGTGCTTGCTAAAATCATAGAGGTATCAGATGTAGGTCCAGAAGATGTGGTTGTTGAGATAGGTCCAGGAGAGGGAGCGCTGACAGAACTTCTTCTAGGAAGAGCCAAAAAGGTGTATTGTTTTGAGATAGATACTGATTTGGAGAAAATTCTGAGAAAAAAATATGAGGGACATGCAAAGTTTAACCTTATAATGGGGGATGTGCTGGAAGCAGATCTAAAAACTATTCTGGATTCTCATGAAAATGTAAAAGTGGTGGCAAATATACCTTATTATATAACATCACCTATAATCAACAAACTTCTAGAGTGCCGTGACAGGATAAAAGAGATTTATATCATGGTTCAGAAAGAGGTAGCAGAAAGAATCTGTTCCAAGTCAGGAAAAGAGCGTAGTGTTCTTACCCTTGCAGTGGAATATTTCGGAGATGCACAATATCTATTCACGATACCTAAAGAGTTTTTTACTCCTGCTCCAAAGGTGGATTCGGCTTTTATGTCTATAAAGGTCCACCAATCAGGTTATGAAAATGTTGTAGATGAAAAACTTTTCTTTAAATATGTAAAGGCTTCCTTTGCAAACAAGAGAAAAAACATTCTGAACAATCTTACAACTTTGGGATATTCTAAAGATGAACTGAGAGTTTTTCTAAAAGAACTAGATATTCCAGAGGGAGAGCGTGCAGAAAATATAACCATAGATAAATTTGTTAAGATGGTAGAGCTTTTTGAGAAAAAAGGTGGTAAAAACTGATGTTAAAAAGTTATGAATTTCTAATCCAGAGCAGAAAAGAGGATATAGACTTTATAAATAAAATAATAGAGGCCTACGAAGGGGTAGGAGTTGTAAGAACTGTAAGTGCTGAGAAGGGAATACTCAATATTATAACTACTTATGATTTTAAAGATCAGCTGAGATATATATTGGAAGATCTTGGAAAAAACTGGGTGGTTGCAGAGATTATAGAAGAGAAACCTTGGACTGGAGGACTGTAAAATGGAAAAATTAGAAAAACTTTTATACTTTATCATTGCTGAACTCGTGGAAACGAAGGAAAAGATAGAGATAACTTATGATGTAATAGATGATAATGTGACTTTTAAAGTTTCAGTAGCTAAGGGAGAGATGGGAAGACTTATAGGAAAAAATGGTCTTACAGCTAACTCCATAAGAGGAGTTATGCAGGCTGCTGGAGTAAAAGATAAGATGAATGTAAATGTTGAATTTTTAGATTAATTTGGAGGTATCATGGAACTTCTTACTATAGGTAAAATCGGTGGAACACACCACTTAAAAGGTGCGGTAAAGATACACTCTAA
>JBOFCM010000157.1:0-5152 GCA_051646055.1 Fusobacteriaceae bacterium | reverse complement strand
AAAGTATCTCATGGTAGCGGTGGCTCTACAGATATTGGAAATGTGAGTCAGATCTGCCCTACCCTTTACTTTGAACTTTCACTTGATTCTTCCATTTCGGCCACTGTACCTGAAAGTGAAATCCTACAGTATCTCGACGGAGAATATGCCTATAAAAAACTCTACCAGTCTGTGGCGGCATCAGCACTATCTGCTGCCGAAATTTTATCAGACAGAGAAAAATTAAAAAAAATAAAGCAGGAATTCATTCTTTTAAAAAATAATTAAAGTCAAAAAATATATCATTAATTACTTTAAATTTATCCCCTTTAGATGCTTTTGTACATCTAATTAAAGGGGATTTTTTTATATCTTAAATAATATCTTGACCCTCAAGTTACTTTATAGTTTAAAATAGATATATAAACTTAAACTAAAGTTATTTTTTGGAGGAGATATGAAAAATTTAAAACTTGATACAGCACCTATAACAAAACTTCTTATCCATTATTCACTGCCGGCAATATTGGGTTTGATTGTGAGTGCTCTTTATAATGTAGTGGACAGAATTTTTATAGGAAATATCCCTGGTGCTGGTGCCATGGCAATCACAGGAGTTGGGGTAACCATGCCTGTAACCAGTGTGATAACAGCCTTTTCAATGCTTATCGGAGTAGGTGCCACAGCAGCCATCTCTATAAATCTTGGAAAGGGAGAAAAAGACAAAGCCGAAGGAATTTTAGGTGCCGGGGTTCTCCTCTCTTTTATTATAGGAGTCTCAATATTTATCTTTGGAGCAATTTTTTTAGATCCAATACTCCTATTCTTTGGTGCTGGAGAAAATACCCTCTTCTATGCAAAATCCTATATGGGCATAATTTTACTGGGAACACCAATAAATATTATGGGATATACCCTCAGTAATATCATGAGAGCAGATGGAAATCCAAGATTTTCAGCAATAGTAATGGCTGTAAGCTGTTTCCTTAATATTATTCTCGACTGGTTTTTTGTTTTTAGACTGGATATGGGAATCAGTGGAGCAGCCTATGCAACAGTTATAGCTCAAAGTGTTACCCTAATATCTGGAATATTTTATTTTACAAAGTATTCAAAAACAGTTAGAATTAAACTAGAAAAAATAAAACTCCAAGTCTCAACTGCTTATGAGATATTAGTAATAGGAGTGGCTCCTTTCACCAATATGGTTCTGGCAAGTACCGTTCAGACTCTGAATAACAGAACTCTTAAGCTCTATGGTGGAGATTATGCCATAGGTGCCATGGCTACAATAATGTCAGTTGCTCTTATGTGTTTTATGCCTATAAACGGTATAGCTCAGGGAGCACAGCCTATAATCGGATATAACTATGGAGCTGGGAATAAAGAACGGGCTTTAGAAACTCTTAAAAAATCTACCTTTATGTCTGTATCCCTTATGATACTTTCAGTGTTATTTATTCAAATTTTTCCCAATCAGATAATCTCTATTTTCGGAGGTGATGCCGAACTGAAAGGGATGGCCCATAGAGGAATGAAAATTTATCTGCTAGGACTTCCTGCAATAGGAGTAGGAACAAATATAATCCAATATTTCCAGGCTATCGGTTCTGCAAAACTCGCTTTATATTTTAGTTTTTTAAGACAGTTAGTACTTTTAATCCCGTCACTTTTAATCTTCTCGAAATTATTTGGACTTGACGGTGTATGGATAGCTCAACCCTTTGCAGATTACATGGCTTTGGGAATAAATCTTACCTTTCTTAAATTTGAAATAGACAGACAGAGAGGGATAAGGTCAGACTTCAGCTTCAAAAAATTTAATTTAAAATGGAACTAAGGAGGTTTTATGCACGAAGAGTTTTTTACAGTGGGAGAGATTTCAAAAATCACTTCGATTCCCATTTCAACTTTAAGATATTATGATAAAGAAGGGATAATCTCTCCCACATATAAAAACGAATCTACCCACTACAGATATTACAGCGGTTTTCAGATAAGAGTTTTAAAAATTGTCTCTTATCTGAGAAAGTTGGGTTTCTCTATTGAATATATAAGAAGCCATCTTAAAAATGTAGATTATGATCACACTATGGAGCTTATTGAAAACACCATTCAAGAGACAAGAAATGAGATTAAGAGAATGCAGTCTATAGAAAAAGAACTGAAACTTAGTCTAGAAAGAATCAGACAATTAAAAGATTTTGAAAGTCAGGTGGACCGACCTTTTTTAGAGGAACTTCAGGCAGAAAAAGGAATATGTTTTCCAATATCCAAAGATACTCCAGGTGAGATAAGGAGCACAATAAAAAAAATCATAAAATTTAAATCAGAAAAAAATATTACTGGCAATAGAATTGTGATGAAATCAAGTATACAAAATTTACTTAATAATCCCAACTCTAGAGAATCAATATATTTTCTTACAGATAATAAAAAATTTGATCATAAGGAGTTTTTTGAAAAAGGCAGTTATGGAGTAATCTATTTCAGAGAATCCCAAGAGAAAGAAGCACTGAACAAACTTCTTAATTTTATCTCTGAGAAAAATTTAAATTATACAGATAATGTTTTTATATCTTTTTCAGAAATGTCAGGAATTTTTGGAAAAAAAGAAAATATTATCTCTACAATGAAAATAAAAATAGCAGGAGATATTTAACTGATTTAAAAAAACTCTTGACTTCTGAGTAAACATAATATAGAATAATTAAAAATCTTAAAAACATATATAAAATTTATAAGAGGAGAATAATTCATGAAAAATTTCAAAAACATATCAATGATTATTATAATAATATGCTCTATGGTTTGGATTTGATGAGATTGTTCTCAAGCATTCAAGCCTTATTTTGTTACAAAAATAAAGGCTTGAGCAGAAGTTAAAGATATTCTGAGCTTAAGTCTAGTGACTTAGGCTCTTTTTTTATAAAAAAATTTTATCAGAGGGGGAAATTATGAGAAGCAAAATCGTAACAGAGGGATTAACTCGGAGTCCACATAGAGCACTTTTTTATTCCATGGGGTTCACAGAAAAGGAACTGAAGATGCCAAAGATAGGTATTGTAAACTCTTTTAACGAAATTGTTCCAGGGCACACCCACCTGAGAGATGTAGCAGAAGCTGTAAAATCAGGTGTCCGTATGGGCGGGGGAGTTCCCATGGAATTCAATACCATAGCAGTCTGCGACGGAATAGCCATGGGACATGAGGGCATGAACAACTCTCTTCCTACAAGGGAGATTATTGCTGACTCTGTTGAAGCTTCGGCCACCGCCATGCCCTTTGATGCCCTGGTTTTTATTCCCAGCTGTGACAAGGTTGTGCCTGGGATGCTCATGGCAGCAGTGAGACTCAATCTTCCCTCTGTTTTTATCAGCGGAGGACCCATGCTGGCAGGAGAGTTTGGGGGTAAAAAAATTGGAATCTCTGATCTATTCGAATATGTGGGAAAGGTTCAGAAAGGTGAGATGAGTGAAGAGGAGCTTAAGGAAGCAGAGGGTGCAGCCTGCAAAACATGCGGCTCATGCTCAGGAATGTATACGGCCAACACCATGAACTGTCTTACAGAGGCGCTTGGAATAGCCCTTCCTGGAAACGGAACTATCCCAGCTGTTTACTCTGAGAGAAAGAGACTGGCTAAGGAAACTGGAATGGCAGTGATGGAGCTTCTGAGAAAAAATATCTGTGCCCGGGACATTATTAATAGAAACAGCTTATACAACTCAGTGGTAGTGGATATGGCTCTAGGAGGATCCTCCAATACAGCCCTCCATCTTCCTGCCATAGCTTATGAGTGCGGAGAAAAAATGGATTTGGAGCTTT
The DNA here is from genome assembly GCA_051646055.1 of Fusobacteriaceae bacterium. Lineage (GTDB taxonomy): Bacteria > Fusobacteriota > Fusobacteriia > Fusobacteriales > Fusobacteriaceae > JAGNZR01. Next base: position 1,348 of record JBOFCM010000157.1, on the reverse strand, counting down.
TTGATGAAATCTCTAAAAAAACAAAACAGATAGTGAAGCTCTCTCCAGCCAATTCATACTTCATAGAGGATTTCCACCGTGCTGGGGGAGTGAGTGCAGTTTTAAAAATTTTAAAGGAGAACAATCTTTTAAAATCAAACATAACCTTGACTTCCAAGGATATTCTGGAGGTAGGGGAAGAGAGTGAGGTTTTAAATAGAGAGATAATCAGAGATTTTTCCAATCCCTACTTCGGAAGTGGTGGAATTTCAATTCTAAAGGGAAACTTGGCCTCCAAGGGAGCAGTGGTAAAATCAGGGGCAGTTCATCCTGATATGCTGGTCCATAGGGGAAAGGCAAAGGTTTTTGACTCAGAGGAGAGAGCTACAGAATCTATTCTGGCTGGTGAAATAGAGAAAGGGGATGTTATCGTAATCCGTTACGAGGGACCTAAGGGTGGACCGGGAATGCGGGAGATGCTTTCCCCAACAGGAGCCCTTGCCGGAATGGGACTGGATGCATGCTGTGCCCTTCTCACAGACGGAAGATTTTCGGGAGGTTCCCGGGGAGCAGCAATTGGCCATATATCTCCTGAAGCTACAGATGGAGGAGTTATCGCCTATGTAAAAGACGGAGACCTAATCCAGATTGATATTCCCAATAATAGATTGGAACTCCTGGTGGAAAACGGAGAGCTAGAGAAGAGAAAAAGAGAGATGCCTTTATTGAAAAAAGAGGTAAAAAATAGAATGTTACAGAAATATATGAAACTGGTTTCAGATTCTTCAGAGGGAGCAGTTATGAAATAGGAGGATGGTATGAAAAAAATTACAGGGGCTCTAATAATTTTAGAAACATTAAAATATTTAGGTGTGAAAGATATTTTCGGATATCCAGGAGGATCAGTGATTCCCATATATGATGCACTCTATGACTTCCAGGGTCTGAACCACTATATGGCTAGACATGAGCAGGGAGCAGTTCACAGTGCTGACGGTTATGCTAGGACCAAAAAAGTCCCTGGAGTCTGCCTGGCTACCTCTGGACCTGGAGCAACAAATCTGGTAACTGGAATTATGACAGCCCACATGGATTCAGTTCCTCTCCTGGTCCTCACAGGACAGGTAAGTCTCTCCCATCTAGGAAAAGATTCCTTTCAGGAGAGCGACATCATAGGTATCACCTCTCCCATTACCAAGAATAACTATCTAATTAGAAATATCCGTGAACTTCCCGGAGTGCTCAAGGAGGCCTATGCCCTTTCCAGCCACGGGAGACCTGGACCTGTTCTGGTAGATATTCCAAAAAATATTCAGGAAGAGAATATGCCCTATGAAGAATTTCTAACTCTTCTTAACCAAGAGGTAAA
>JBOFCM010000156.1:0-4441 GCA_051646055.1 Fusobacteriaceae bacterium | reverse complement strand
AAAAAAAAGAACTCAGAAGAGTCCTTAAAATTTCAAATGGTGCGAGAGAAGGGACTTGAACCCTTACGTCGAAACGCCAGATCCTAAGTCTGGTGCGTCTGCCAATTCCGCCACCCTCGCAATTTAGTGGTGCCTCGTGTCGGAATCGAACCAACCACCTACTGATTACAAGTCAGTTGCTCTACCATATGAGCTAACGAGGCATATTATTTTATTTTTGAATTTTAATGGCGGGAGTGACGAGGCTCGAACTCGCGACCTCATGCGTGACAGGCATGCGCTCTAACCAACTGAGCTACACCCCCAAAACCAAAATCAGTATACCATATATCCTTTTATTTGTCAATTTTTTTTATAATTTCACTATTTTTATACAATTTTTTGACTTGCCCAAATAAAGTTGTTATACTTTTAATAGGTTCATATAAATTTATTAGGGAGGCTACAAAATGAGTGTTTTAAAAAATCTTCAACCTGAAAAAGTTATGTATTATTTTCAGGAACTCAGCTCTATCCCCAGGGCTTCAAAAAACGAAAAAGAAATCAGTAACTGGCTACTCAACTGGGCTAAGAATAAGAAATTTTCAGTTATTCAAGATGAATTTTTGAATATAATAATAAAAAAACCTGCCACAAAAGGCTACGAATCAGTTCCAACTCTCATAATACAGGGACATATGGATATGGTTTGTGAAAAAAATGGAAATATTTCCCATGATTTCGACAAAGAGGGAATCAAACTTCAGATTCAAGGAGATCTTATAAAAGGAACAGGGACTACTCTAGGTGCAGATAATGGCATTGCAGTGGCTTTTGCTTTAGCTCTTTTAGATTCTGAACTTCCACATCCTGCACTAGAAGTTCTAATCACTTCAGATGAAGAAATGGGTATGACTGGAGCTTTAAATTTAAATGGCTCACTTCTTTCCGGAAAACTTATGATTAATTTAGATACTGAGGAGGAGGGAGAGATTTATGTAAGTTGTGCAGGAGGAGCTAGAGGAGAGTTAGAAATCCCTGTACACTGGGATATACTTCCTGAACTTTCACCTGGATATCTTCTCAAGATAAGAGGACTCCAAGGAGGTCACTCAGGAGCAGACATCCATGAGCAAAGAGCTAATGCCAATAAACTTCTGGGTAGAATATTGAAAGAGTTGAGCACCCATATGAATTACTCAGTAGGACATATCTGTGGAGGTGCTAAAGACAACGCTATTCCGAGAGAGGCTGAGGCTTCACTTTGGATAAAAAAAGATGATGCAGAAAAACTTCAATATCTCGTTAAAGAGATGGAAACTATTTTTAAGGATGAATATAGAGTTTCCGATTCAGAAGTCAGACTGGAATTAGAAAAAATCCTCTTGAGCTAAATTATGGATAGAGATTCCTTTAAAAAAGTTCTAGATACTCTGGTTCTCCATCCGAATGGAATCAATACCTGGAGTTTAGATATTTCAGGTTTAGTTGAAAGCTCTCTAAATCTTGGTGTTATTGTTCAAAAAGAAAATTCTATTCTTCTGAAAAGTGCTATAAGAGGTTCGGTAGAAAGCAGAAAATTTGAAATTATTGATGAGTTAGAAGCTCTCTCTGACCTTACAGGCTCTAAATTTATACATAATTCTCATTACCCAGCATGGAAATATAATCCTAACTCAAAACTGAGAGATGCCTTTGTTGAAATTTATAAAAACATTACAGGAAAGCCTGCTGGAATCAAGGCTATCCATGCGGGATTGGAATGTGGAGTACTTTCAGAAAAAATTCCTGGAGTAGATATTATCTCCTTCGGTCCTAACATAAGAGGCGCTCACACACCAGAAGAAAGTGTAAGTATCACCTCTATCCAGAACACTTGGAACTATTTCATAAAAGGCGTGGAGTCTTTAAAAAATTATTATTAAAAAACTTTTAAATTAGAGGAGTGGATTATGCAAAATTTCAAATTTCAAAATAAGACAGAAATAATTTTTGGAAAAGATACAGAATATGAAGCTATTAAGGAAACCTTAAAATATGGAAAAAAAGTTTTACTTCACTACGGTGGAGGAAGTATAAAAAAATCCGGATTACACGACAAAATATTTTTAGGACTTAGAAAAGAAGGTGTCGAAGTTTTTGAACTTGGGGGCGTTAAACCCAATCCTAGATTAGGACTTGTAAGAGAAGGAATAAAAATCTGCCATGAAAATGGAATCGACATTATTCTCGCAGTGGGAGGAGGTTCTGTCATCGATTCTGCCAAAGCTATAGCTGCTGGTGCTAAATATGACGGAGATGTTTGGGATTTTTTTGAAAAAAAAGCAATAGCTGAAAATGCCCTTCCTATAGGAGTTGTTCTTACAATACCTGCGGCAGGAAGCGAATCTAGTACTGGAAGCGTTATCACAAATGAAGATGGATGGTTTAAAAAATCTTTCGGCGGTATCTGTGTAAGACCTAAATTCGCCATCATGAATCCCGAACTGACTTTCACTCTCCCTCCTTATCAAACAGCCGCTGGAGCAGTAGATATGATTGCCCATATTCACGAAAGATATTTTACAACGGTAAAAAATGTTGAATTCACAGATAGGTTGTGCGAGGCAACTATAAGAACAATAGTAAACAATACTCCTATCGCCCTGGCCGACCCTGAGAATTATGCTGCAAGAGCTGAACTTATGTGGGCTTCTACCTTTGCCCATAATGGATTTTTAGATACAGGCCGTATAGCTGATTGGGCTTCCCATAACATAGAGCACGAACTTAGTGGAATCTATGATATTACCCATGGAGCAGGGCTTTCAATTATTATGCCTGCATGGATGAAATATGTCTATAAGGTAGATAAAGAAAGATTTATGCAATATGCTAATAGAGTATGGGATGTGGAATATGATCTCGAAAATCCTGACAGAATGATTTTCGAAGGAATTTACAGAATGGAGCAATTTTTTAAAAGAATAGGTATGCCTATAACTCTCAAAGAAGCAGAAATAGAATGTACAGAGGAAAGACTGGAAGAGATGGCTGAAAAGGCTACCATTTTTGGACTTATAGGAAACTTTAAAAAACTTGGAGCCAAAAATATTGTAGAAATTTATAAACTAGCAAAATAAAGAAAACAAGGCAGCTCCCATGAGCTGCCTTGTCATATTTTTACTCCTAGAAAAATTTGTGCCAGATAACCAATAATAAAACTTATGAAAGCCACAGATAAAACTATTAGGGTCATTCTCGAGAATTTTTTCCAAAGGTTTACCTCTGTGGTTATAGCTACATAATAATTAAAAATAAACACCAAAAAAACATCTACACTTACCATTAATCCCAGTGAAAAAAAACGATTTATTTCTAAAAAATAAGGAAAAACAAGCAAAGAAACAGCAATTATATAAGCTATCCCCGTATATACTGCCGCTCTATTGCATTTCAGATGGCTTTTTTCATCTTCTTTTACCGCCATATACTCAGCTATAGACATGGACAGAGCTGCCGCAATACCTGTTATCATTCCTATGACTCCTATCATTTTCGTATCTTCAATAGCCAAGGTATAACCTGCAAGAGCTCCACTAAACTCTACCATAGCATCATTCATCCCAAGTAGGATTGCACTTACATACAATAATTTTTCATCATAAAGCTTATTTATAGCCTCTTTCTCTGTGTCATTTTCCATAAAAAGTTCTGGAACAGCCTTTTTCTCTCCCTTATATAGAGATATTATTTTTCCCTTTACCCTATTTTCTTTTCTTTCTACATATTTAATTACAAATCTTATACCCAGAACTTTACCTAATTTAATAAGAAATTTCAAATATGCTCTTGAAATTTCACACTCTGAACCCAATATTTTGGTAAGTTCTCTATAATGTCTTTTCTCTATAATCGAAAGCTCCTCTAATATAGCTTTATTCTCTCCTCTTTTTTCGTTTTGAGAAAATCCTATATAAAGATTCCAATGAAGCTTCTCCAGGGCTTGATATTTTTTTACCTCTTTTTCAGCAATCACAATAAAACCTCCGGTATTTTACCTAGTTTCTCATAAAATATATTAGGTTCCCTGAAGTTTTTTCCTTTTAAATATAAAAAAACACCCTTTCGGATGTTTAAATTTCAAATGGTGCCTAGAAAAGGATTCGAACCTTCGACCGCCCGGGTATGAACCGGGTGCTCTAGCCAACTGAGCTATCTAGGCAATGGTGGAGATAAGCGGAGTCGAACCGCTGACCTACGCAGTGCAAGTGCGTTGCTCTCCCAACTGAGCTATATCCCCAAGTGGTACCCCGTAGGGGAATTGAACCCCTGTCTACAGAGTGAAAATCTGTTGTCCTTACCACTGAACGAACGGGGCAAAGATTGGAGCGGGAAACCAGGTTCGAACTGGCGACATTCAGCTTGGAAGGCTGACGCTCTACCAACTGAGCTATTCCCGCAGACAAGAATAATAATACCA
>JBOFCM010000155.1:0-15940 GCA_051646055.1 Fusobacteriaceae bacterium | reverse complement strand
CCACCGAATCAGCTTCCAGTAGTCCATGAAGTCCTGCAAAAGTTGAAGCCAGGTTATCTATCTTACTAGCTAGGAGTAGATTGTTTTCAGCTCCGAAAACTCCCCCTGGATTTCTGTCATATAGGAAAAGTTCCATATCCAGTATCTCTTCTCTCTCTATTCCACATTCATGAGCTATTAGATTCATAAGATAGTTTTCCTTACTAAAGTCATCATTTAGTAGAGTAACTACAGGAAGCATATCAAACTGTCTTGAAAGTTTTATCCCTTCATTTACTTCACGATTCTGATGTATGGCAATATTTGGAATAACCATAAGGTTACGGTCTATATCTATAAGCTCTACTTCAGGATGGAAAACAGATTCACCTTTTTTCAGAACTCTTCCTGCTAGGGATAGAGGTCTGTCTAACCATGTATTTAGTATAGGTCCTCCGTAAACTTCGGTATTAAATCTTACATAACTTCCCTCAGAGATAGTTTCAGGAGTAGGCTTCACCTTAAACCCAGGTGTATCTGTGTGATTACAAGAAAGTTTGAAGAAAAAATTCTTCATATTCTCAGGTATGGTAAAAGCTATAAGGGTAGAATCATTTCTTTTATAGAAATATTTACCTCCCAGTTTAACCTCCCACTTCTCTTGAAGTTTAAGTTCAGAGAACTTTTTCTCCAGAAGAATTTTTTCTATTTCACTTACAGAGTGAAATACAGATTTGCTTTTTTCTGTGAAGCTAATAAATTCTTTTATAAAATTTTTTTTCATGATGCCTCCTGATATATTTTTATAGTTTCAATTGCTTGGCATAATTTTTAGAAAGGTTAGAGAGAGAAAATCCCACCAATCTTATATTTTGAAAGTCTTCCAGTTCAGAGATGAGCCTGTCCAAATTTTCTTTTATTATCCTATAGGAGTTTGTATACTCTCCAAGGGATATGGAACGGGTTATAGTTCTGAAGTCACTGTAACGGATTTTTATATTAGCCGTACGGCAGAAAAGTTTTTCTTCCACCAATCTGTCGTATACCCTTTTAAAGAGCTGATCAAATTCTAAAACTATTCTTTCTTCACCCTGTAAGGGGTCTCTATAGGTATTTTCATTTCCTATGGAGTGTGTTTTTCTTATATACTCCACAGGAGAATCATCTATTCCCCTGCTGTAATAATATAACATATCTGCCCGGGAGTTTCCATATTTTCTATTGAGTTCCAGATACGATAATTTTCTCACATCCTCCACACTGGTTATCCCTTGGGAAAGGAGGTCTTGGCAGAATTTTTTCCCCACTCCTGGAATTATTCTGATGGGTTTCCCTCCTATATAGCTAGAGAACTCATCCTCACTGTTAAAAATATATAGACCGGCAGGTTTATTTATATCTGATGCTATTTTGGCAGTAAGCTTGTTATAGCCTATTCCTATAGAACATGTAAGTCCTGTTATCTCTTTTATCCTTTTCTGAAACTTCATTCCGAATTTTCTTTTTGCCTCTTCTTCATTTTTTACTATTCCAGTGATATCTATATAGCCCTCATCCTTGGCAATAAATTCTACCCTATGGGTTATCTTTAGTACAAGAGAATGGATAAGCTCTGACACCTCTTCATAGAGATCCATATTTACTGGAAGAACAATGAGTCCAGGACAGAGTTTTTTAGCTTCAAACACAGGCTGAGCGGAACGGACTCCATATTTTCTTGCTTCATAACTGGCGGTACAGGTAACTCCTCCCCCGACTACAAAGGGTCTCCCTTTGAGTTTTGGGTTTTCTCTCTCTTCAATACTTGCAAAAAAGGAGTCCATATCATAGTGGAGGATTAAACGCTTCATCCTAAGACCTCCATTTTTTCATTCATTCTTTATCTTTAATAATACTATCTTTTCTAAAAATTTTCAACGACTAAATTTCCAAAGATCGAGGTTTTCTGATATAATAATTCCTGTAACATCTGAATTTGAAAGGAATTTTATGGAAAATCTATTTTTAAAAGAATTATCCCGTCTGAGCTTCTCTTCAAGAGAATCAGTAGAGGGATTCCGAGGGCTTGATGAGTTTAAAGATTATCTGCATGTAGAGAGAGAGATCGAGAGAGATTTTCTTTCTGCCATACACTCTTTGGAAAACAGTCCCGGAGGAAAACTTATATTTATCAACGGTAATGTGGGGGATGGAAAATCCCATCTTATATCCCGCGCAGTTCAGGAATATCCACACATTATGAAAAATTATAAAATACACAATGATTCCACAGAGAGTTTTTATCCAGAAAAAACATACCTGGAAACTCTTATAGAGGTACTGGAACCATTTAGCGATAAAAATATAGAAAATAATAGCCAGAACCTTATTCTGGCTATTAACTTGGGAGTCCTATTTAATCTGTGCGAAAATCCATTTTTTAGAGAAACTTTTTCCCGATTGAAAAAAATTATAGACGAATCTGGAATTTTGCATAATAGAGCTGAAGATATTCCTTTTCACAGTGAGTTTTTTTCTCTTTTCAGTTTTGCTCACTATGAACTGACTCCCGAATATCTGGGAGAGATACTCAGAAAAATTCTGAACCCTTCTGATGAAAATCCCTTTCATAGAGCATATTTAAAGGATATCGAGTCGGGAAGAGAGAGCACAGTTCACAGAAATTATATTTTCTTGAGAGATGAAGAGATAGGGAAAAGAGTTATTGAACTCCTGATGGAAGCTATTATTAAAAATAAACTCTTGATTTCTACTAGAGAGATATTGAATTTCATGTATGACATACTTTCACAGGAGAGGGAGATTTTTATCTCGATTTTTGATTCTCCTGATCGTTCCTCTCTTCTTGCACATCTATCAAAACTTGATCCTACAGGAGTTCGAAATAGGGAGACCGACGAGATAGCCCTCCAGCTTTTTAACAGTGGTGAAAATATCCAAAGAGAGATCAGAAAACTATATTTTATCCACGAAAGACAGGAGATATTTCGAGATCCTATCTATCTCCAGTACATTTTGGATCTCCAGGCATCTAAATCTGGGGACAGGAGAAAAATAAGAAGACTGTGCGACGAAGTCATGAACTCCCTCTTTCTCTGGAAAAACGGTAAAAATTTCAAAAGGGAGGGTTACATTATAAAGGAACATCTTTCCTCCAGATATCTAGTAGGAAAAAAACTTCTTTGGGAGATGGGTAAGATTCCTGAAAAAGCGGGAAAGAAACCAGCAATCCTTCTTAACTTTCTCAATAGGGAGAAGGGAGAAAAATCCCTACTTCTAGATTATGAAAGCTACTCCCTCATAAAAAAAATTCTCTCAGGTTACTATCTAACCCAGGGGGATATGGAAAACTCTCTTCTTCTCCTGGAATTCTGGGAGTATCTTATAAAAGAATGGACTCTTTCTAGAGAAGAGATCTACTACGATATTTTTACTGGAAAAGAATTGGAGATAAATCTGGAACTCTACGGAGATGAAGAGGATTACTATATAAGGGGGAGAGTATGAACTGGGAAGAAAAAAGAGAGTTTTTAAAAAAACAGTTAAACTATAACGACGAGAAAAAACAGATGCGTCACAACCTGGAAAATGGTTTTAATCTGGTTCCTTTCAAAACTAGAGGCGATGATAAAATAGATTATGCCACCATAGTCGAAAGTATCAAAGAACTGGCAAAAACAGTATCGGGAAAAACTTTAGAAGGGAAACTGGATATTGAAGAGATAGTGGAGTCAATTCTTTCAGGGGAATATCTCCAATATGAAAATGAGTCAGATAGAGATTTTTTCAGATCCGTCCTCAAAGTTTTTCTAGAGAGAGAGCTCCTTGGAGAAAGAGTTAAAAATCCATATTTCCTTAAATTTACCCCTTTTCAAGGTAAAGATAAAAAAATAAAAGATACATCTAATTATATGTTCTGTAATTTGATGAACTCCTCTGAAAAAATTCAGAAGTTTTTTCATACTCCACACACTGAAACTCTTATCTCTAAACTTGTAGTCAGAGAATTGGAACGAAGAATGGCTCCTCTCAAAAATATGGAAAAAGAGGTCTTAAGGATGGAAGAGAGAGAACCTCTCTTTCCTGACTTTATTCAATGCTTCAACGAGGATATGGAGTATCTGGTCAGATACCCAGAACAGTTTCTAAAAAACATGGGTCTGTTTTTCAATTACTATCTGATGAGATATGTATTTCAGCTAGTTTTTAATATAAACCTCTGCCACAGAGGTCAGTTTCAGAATATTGACGAGCTCTTCTTTGCACTGGACAGCGAGACTATAAGCATGAAAAGAGCTTCTTACAATTACGGATATAGATATTTCAAGGAAAATTCTCTAAAAACCTATTACCACATGAACACTTTGGAACATTTGGGAATTTTCCTCTCTGAACCCCCTTTTCTATACAGTAAACTGGAAAATTCCTACCTTATTCTAGAAACATGTGAGAGAGATAATTTTATTTCCAGTCTCAATCTATGGATGGAGGAGTATTCAGAAGCCAACAGAATAGAGGGGTACCAGAAAGTTGAACACTCTTCCCAGTTCAGAGATATCTACTGGAACTATCTTTCCCTCATTGAAAAAGCTCACTCTACAAAGGAGAAGAGGGGAACTTATCTCAGATACAGTTCTGCCATTGAGGAGATATGCCGGGAAAACTTTCTCAAAGCTAGAGGCTCTCTAGGTTACACATTTAACCTTTCTCAAAGTTTTATTCTTCTCCTCACAAGGCTCTGTGTAAAGGAAAAGTCTATACAGGTGAAGGAACTCTTTCTCCGTTTTCAGAGACGTGGAATTTTTCTAGATAGAAATTCTAAAGAGGCAGTTATAACTATTTTGGAGAAAAATAACCTTTTAGAAAAAAACAGTGATGGTGGGGAGGTACAATATGTCAAAGCTGTTCTATAACTATTTGAGCAGAGAACTTGTAGAGTATATGGAGATAAAACTGGAGAAGGGAGGGCGTTTCTATTTTCAGATGGAGGACAGGGAAGAGGTAGAGGAATTTTATTCCTTTCTTGAAACTCTTCCAGAGAGTGAAACCTTTATTTTCCAGCATGAAAGCGGGGGAGAGTATCTCTCATATCTATTAAAAATAGGAGAAAAAAAACTTCTGATAGCAGGAACAGTGGGAGATATAACTCCAGACTTTCTGGTAACTATAAGAAATGCAGTAGCTGAAAACAATTCTCAGATGGAGGGAATGTCTGTACTTTTTCTTATACACACTCCTTTGGATAGTGTAACCGGAGGAAGTTCCAATCTCAGAAGTCAAGGGATGCCCTTTCATATAAATTCTCTCTCTGAAAAAATTCTGAGGGATATAAAAAATTCCTCTCTCTCTAAAAACCAGAAAGAGATAGTGACTTTTTATCTGGACAGAAGACTCAACGGTATCTATGATACTCCCGCTCTTTCTGACTTTCAAGAAGTTCTGGAAATATTGGAGGCAGGAGATATATTTCCTCATCTTTACTCCCAGATGGAACTTTTTCCAGATGAGACTCTTCTTCTCTATCCCATGGGGAAAAAAGAGATAAGAGAAAGGCTGAACTTCAACTCTCAGGCCTTTGAAAAAACAGAACATGCTCTCACCTATTCAGAGGAAGGCTTGGAAAAATTTTTGGATGAAGAGGGAATAAAAAAAATTCTCTCCCATAAGTCAGAGGGAAAATGGAAATTATTAGACTATACCCTAATAAGGGATTCACACCAGCGTTTTCTCCAAAGAAAAAAAGAGAAGATTGAGTTTCTTTCCAGCAGTGCAGAGGGAGAAGAGGTAACTCTTTGGGAGAAAAGAGAAGCTGAAAGAAAAATTTCTCTTCTCATATTCAATCCTTTAGAACTGGAAGAGATATCTCTTCATCTAGATTTTGATAGAAAAGTCTCCCCTGAGTATATAAAAAACACTCCTAAAAATTCAGAAGTACATACAAGAAAAAACAGGATATCTTTAAAACTAAAAACTATTTCTGAAGGCTGTTCTTTTTTTAAGACTATCTACAATCTGGGAAAAAAAACTACTATAAATATCTCAGTGATTAATTCCAAAGAGGAAAATTTTAGGGATATAAGAGAATATTTTACTGTCCGAACTCTGAGCCATAAAAAAGGTGAGATAATTCTTCAGAACATTGAAAACCCAATAAACTTGGGAGAAAGAATATTTATTCCTCAAGAGATTATAGAGGAAGATGACTGTGAACTGATAAAGGTTCATGGAATAGAGATTCCCTTTAAATTCAAGTTCCAAAAAAGCAGAAATTTTCCCTGGGACGGAAATAAAGTTTTCCGTTCTCTCATAGAAACTGGCAAAAACTTTGTACCCGGTTCCTATCCCCTTCAAGGAGAGTTTCAACTTTTTCTCAACAGAGAAAAAGAACTTCTCGAGAAGGGACTCCCAGAGGAACTTTCAGCCGAAATAAAAAATAAATATGAAAAAATAAGAACTTACTACATCAGAAGGAACATCCTTCCCAGCCTTACTTTTCCAGACGAAGAACTAGCTCAGCTTCTTCAGGAATTCTTAGAAAAGTATAACCAAGAGATAGAATTTTTGGAGGAAAATATCCCCCTTGTAGAGCAGAGAGAAAAACTCCACCTCTGGGAATTAGGCTCCCTCATTCTAGAGGGAAAAAGATATTTTTCTCCCCTTCATCCTATGGCACTTGCTTATCTTCTTGCCCTCTACAACGAAGTACCTAGAGAATTTCTCTCCCATGCCATATATGAGAGACTAAACTTTACCTCTCTAGTTCCAATTCTAGTAGAAAAAGGAGTTTCTATGAGAGTCCAAGATGTGAAATCTGTTCCTCTCTGGAAAGTTATTACCCCTTCTCAAGAGAGCAGACTAGATAAACAAAGTTTCCTATCCAGGATTGTCAAAGAAAAAATTACAGATTTCTTTCTACATTTTCAGTATCTTTTTTCTAACAAAAGTTCTCCGCTAAAAATAAAAATAGTGAACATGGAAAATGATTATGAAATCATTAGGGGAATTATAGATTTTATACTCTGGGAAATTGAGGAAAAAGGAATAGCCGAGGTCACCCCACTGGAGATCTATAGATTTGGAGAGTTTCTGGAAAAAACCTGGCTGGAAGATATCTGCAGCTCTGAAAATCTCCAGAAATTACTTTTGGATTTTAATTTGAACTGTGAAACGGATGAGTATGATCCTGGGGACATTCTAAAAACTATTAAAAAAAATATCAGTTATTTTCAAAGTGAGGGAGAGATTCCCTATTCCCATCTGACCTTCTATAGAATGAAAGACTCTGGAAGAACTGCAAAGAGCACTTTAAATTCACTTCCGCCAGCTATCGGTCTTGGTGGTCTGGTTTCTGGAATCGCCTCCAATCAGGGAGTTTCAGATTACAGAACAGGAATGGGAATGGGAAATATCGACTATACAAAATCTCTTCTTTTGAGGACAGCAAAAAATTACAATGAGCTTCTCTGTAACATGGAAAATCAGGGAAGAAACTCCTATCAGAAAAATCAGATTTTAGTGACAGCTGCATCCTTGGAAGAGGACGAGGAGATGGAGAAAATTTTGGAGACCTCATTTTGGGTAAACTTTATTGAACCCTGTGTAAACCTGGATTACTTCTACGGAAAAGGGGAAGAGAGTACAGTTATTCACTACAGTGATCAGTACAGCAGTACTACTCAGTATGATTCTATTACTGTAAGCAGTAAGGGGAGCCAGTATAAAAAACTCATTAAAAACTATCTTGAGACTCTCCCAGTAATTAAAGATCCTGAGTGCTGTTCTGAAAAAATTTCCGGTAACATAATAAAATATTTCAACAGCTTCAACGGACAATGGCTTCTGAAGATGGTAGGAAACAAAGGCAGTGAGAGTTTTCACAGAGAAAAAATCAGTATCATCTCTGGAGTAAAAAAAATTCTAGAAAATTTAAGAACTTTTCTTCCCGATAGGGAGATTATCTGGGTTCCTATAGCATTGGAAGAGATACTTAGGGTTGCAGGTTCTGCGGGCCTCAGACGGGAAGACGGAATATTTTCAGCTCAGAATCTTTCTTCCCGTGGAAAACATAGTGATGATCTTCTCTTTATAGGGATAGAAAAAGGTGAAAAACTAAAACTCCATTTTTATCCTGTAGAGGTGAAAATCGGAAATAACGAGAGTTCTATCAGAAAAAAAGCTGAAGAGCAGATTTTGAAAACAGGCGAACTTTTAACCCAAAATCTTTCAAAAATTGTGGAGGGAAATCACTCTTTCAAAAATAGTTTTTACAGACTATTTTTCATTCAGATGCTTCTTACATCTATGGAGAGATTCAGTATAAATGGGATACTGCTCTCACATGATGAGGTGGATTTCATCCGTTCTGTAAGGGAGAAGCTTTTGGATGATAAGTATGAGATTGATTTTTCTTTGGAAGAGACTCTAGGAAAAGGAGGGATACTTTTTTTTCATAGAGACACCCCTTATGAGGAAAAGAGATATTTAGATTATGGAAGTAGAATTATGTTTTTTGAATATAAAGAGAGTTTGGCTTATGGTATTCTTATGGGTATAGAATAGAGCGGGAAATCCGCTCTTTTTTATTTTAAATTTTATAATCTCATTAATAAGAATTATAGGACTTTATAGATTTGTGTTGCATATCTTCGTAAAACTATATATAACTGTTTCAATTTAAACTCTTTTCATTTTAATTCTTGACTGCTGAGATAAAGTATGTTATACTTTCTTTGTTACATGAGATTGAAAAATAAAAATAGATAAAACTATGGAGGTAATTATGAGAATAATGCTTTTTACTACACCAACTTGTCAATATTGTGCACCGGCTAAGGAACTTTTACAGGCTTCTGGAATAGAAGGAATCGAATATATAAACGCCGTAGAAAATATGGAGCTTGCAAAGGAGTTTGGAATCAGATCTGTCCCTGCACTTATAGTTTCTAAATGTAGCGGGAATCAAAGTTTTGTAGGTCTAGACCAGATTCAAAGCTTTATAGAGTCTACTCAAGGAGCATCTGGATGCGGATGTGGATGTAACCACTAATTTTTAAATAGATACAGAAGAGAAACTTTTCTTATGGAAGAGTTTCTCTTTTTTTTGGAAAAAGTTGCAAAGCTCTGTTTTCTAGTGTATTCTATATGGGAGAGAATTCTCGAATATAAATATAAGATAAGAAAGGAAACAAAAACATGAAAAAATTTTTAGCAGCATTATTTTTAACAGGAAGTACATTAACTATGGGAGCAAGTTTTGAACTGGGACTTCTGTCACCTACGCAGCTTCAGACTCCTAACAGCAATATCAACGGAGTGAGAATCGGTCTTATATGGACAGAAAATAGAAATGTAGAGGGCTTAGACCTTAATCTGATTGCCAGTAAAAAATCTAACTTCACAGGTCTTTCTCTAGGAGGATTTTATGATGAGACAACTGGAAACTTCACAGGAGTAAAGATTCCTTTCTGGGGAATAAATAGAGTTGGAGGTAACCTTACAGGAGTTCAATTCGGAAGTTTGAATATGGTCGACAGACATATGCTTGGAGCTCAGTTTGGACTTGTAAATCTTATCGGTTCTGGAGAAGGACTTCAAGTCGCTGCCTTCAATAAAGCCAATTCTATGAAAGGTGTCCAATTTGGATTTGTAAACTACACAGAAAGATTGCAGGGTATTCAGATCGGTTTTGTAAATATGGCAAAAAATAGCCAGATTTTTGAGGTTTTACCTCTAGTTAACTTCAACCTTTCATTCTAAAATATTAATCTGAACTGAATCAATCTGCTATTGCCATTTAGGGGAGAAAATTATCGATGAAAATAAGAAAAAAAATAGATCTATTTTTAAAAATAGCAGTTTTAAATTTTTTTCTGCTTTTATTCTCAGAAAAATCCTACAGTAATCTAGAAGAACATTTTCCTCTTCTCAATCTGCTCATCTCCACCCCAATTTTTCAGAGGGAGAGTATACGATTCAGTACCAATGAAGAGATCTATGAATTTTTACAGAAACTGCCACAAAAATCTCCCCATGTGCAATATAAGGAGATGGAGCTTCCCTCAGGAGAGAGAGGGATTCCCTATGTAGTAATAGCTGAAAATGGGGAATATAATCCACAGAAAACCACCATATGGATACAGGCCATGCAGCATGGAGATGAGCATGGCTCAGGAGAGGCCGCTCTGGGACTGGCTGATTTTTTTTCTCTCAATACAGAACAGCTTCTTGAAGATATAAATATCCTTATTTTTCCAAGATTAAATATGTATGGAGCTGAAAGAAAAAAAACTTTTTTGAGGGGAAATGTGGATATGAATACTGACCATGCCCTTTTATCCTCTCCTGAAACTAAGGTATTGAAAAAAGAGTTACTAAAATACACTCCGGAAGTTATACTGGATCTCCATGAGTATCCAGCATCAGAGGACTCCTTTGCCAAACTTCCTACAAAGAGAATTTTACCCTACTACGATATCCTTCTCTCTCCTCCTACCAATATAAATATCCCAGACTCTATCAAAACTAGGCAGAAAACGGATATTGAAGCAGTTAAAAATAATCTTGAAAAAAAAGGTGTGACAATCGGATCATATTATAGTGGAATCCGTGAAAACAACGGAATTTTAACTCTTCAGGTTCCCAGTTCCAGCATAAAAATAGCCAGAAACAACTTTGCTCTGATTCCCTCTCTCTCTTTCCTGGTGGAAGGAAGGGGGAAAGATCTCGGGCTTAAATTTTTTCAGCGAAGAGTGGGGAGCTTAGAGGAGACTGTGGTAGCTTTTATTAATAATTTCAAAGCCCAGTCTTTGAATATCAAAAATCAGATTTCCGATGAACGAATAAGCCTAATCTCCAAAAAAGATATTACCGTTTTTCTTGCTGGAGAAAGTGAAATCTATCCAGACAGATATAAATTTATCAATCTGAAAACAAACAAGGTAGAAAATTTCAGTGTTAATATGTTGATAGACCTTCGAAAGTTAGGAGCTATTTCACGGAAAGCACCCTTAGGGTATCTAGTTGAAGCAAAAAGCCAGCAACTAATAACCAAACTGAAAAGACATGGTATTATCTACTCTGTTCTAGATAGTGAAAAAACTTTTCATGTGGAATCCTTCAGAAAAACTCCAGGTAAAAAAGAGTATCTTCTTGAAAGCCAGGAAAAAATTTTTCCAGCTGATACTATATTGGTAGATTTGGAACAACTTCAAAAGCTCCTTATTCTCCTTCTTTTTGAACCAGAAAGTGAAGCTAGTTTTGCCAATCTTGGACTCATTCCCTCAAAAGACACAATTCTACCATATTATAGAATTTTGGAGAGAGAAAGTCACTAATCCAACAAAAGATGAAGTTAAGAAAAGATTAAACAGAAAAATGTCCATAGAGGTTTGACAGCTAAGTATCAGTACCAGGCTGTCCTTCTCTCTAGTTTGGATTTTCAAAATCCATCTTTCCACCAATTTGATTTTTTTAACTACTGTTACAATAATGGAATACCTTTAGTTTTGCATTCATCAAATATTTTTTCTGGCCACACAGAAGCTTGCACTTCTCCAATATGTACCTTATCGAGGAAAAATAAGCATAATCTCGATTGTCCTATTCCTCCGCCTATGGTATAAGGCAGTTCCCCTGCCAATAATTTTTTATGAAAATCTAAACTTTTTCTATTCTCTGCTCCAGCCATTTTCAATTGTTTCCATAGTGACTCCTCTGATACACGTATTCCCATAGATGAAAGCTCCAGCCCTATATCTAGAGGCTCATAATATACAATTATATCTCCGTTCAGATCCCAATCATCATAATCAGGGGCTCTTCCGTCGTGCTTCTCTCCAGACTCCAATATTTTCCCGATTTGACTTATGAACACCGCTCCATGACTCTTAGCATGCTTATGCTCTCGCTCTTTTGGAGATAATTGTGGGTAAAGTTTTTCTAACTCCTGAGAAGTTATAAACGATATCTCCTTAGGAAGTTTTTGGGTAAGTTGAGGGTATACTCCCATTATATAGCTTTCCGTCTCTTTTAAAGTTTCATATATTTTTTTAACTGTCTCTTGGAGTTTCTCATCTGTTCTTTCTGATTTTTGAAGAATTTTTTCCCAATCCCACTGATCAACATAGTATGAATGAATAGGACTTAAATCTTCATCCCTTCTTATGGCGTTCATATCTGTATAAAGTCCTCGTCCTGATTGGAATCCATATCTATGAAGTGCCATTCTTTTCCATTTAGCTAACGAGTGGACTATAACTACGTTCTGTTTGCATTTTGTATCAAATGCAACTGCTCTTTCTATCCCATTTAAATCGTCATTCAATCCGCTCTCTGGCGTTAAGAATAGTGGTGCTGAAACTCTCGTTAATTCTAATTTGCCGGCTAAATTTCTTTCAAAAAAATCTTTAACTTTTTTTATAGCTTCTTCAGTTTCCATAATACCTAACTTGGATTTATACATAATTCAAACCTCCATTTTTTTATAATAAAAAGCCCCTAACACTTCCATTAAAGGAAATAGTTAAGAGCTTTAATTTAATAAAATATAACATATCTTTTTTCAGATATATTTATAGTGAAATATTTTAAATTAAATTTAAATTCTTTCTTATCTCAAAGTAATGGAAATTATATCTTGAAAATTTCATTAAATTATTATTATTATTACAATTATTATTAATGAAATTTATAAACATAACTTCCTCCTTTAAAATTTTTTATCGTTTGAACAATACTAAATCTTTTTTGTGTGAATGTCAAGATTTTTTTTATTATTTTATTTAAAGCTCCCTATACTCCTCTTCCAGTCCTATGTTTTTCTGAAAAAGAAATATCTTATTTTTCCCTTCACGGCAAGCTCTTATAAGAGATGAATCTGCAAGTTTTATCAGTTCCTCTAACTCTATAGAATCCTCAGGACACAGAGCTCCTCCTATATTTATCGAGCAGGTAATCTCCTGAGTTTTGTACTGAAAAGGTTTTTTTAAAAGATCCAAAATCTCTTTACATTTAAGATAAGCCTCATCCCTATTACTAATATTTTTTATATATAGAATAAGTTCATCGCCGTTCCATTTAGCAGAAATAATATCTTCATCCAAAATTCCCCTAATCCGCTCTCCCATCTCCATGAGCACCTTATCCCCTAAAAGATACCCATAAAAATTGTTGATGTATTTAAATCTATTTATCTGGAGAATCATCATTACTCCTCTTTTTTCAGGATTTTTAAATATCTTTTTCATCTCTTCAGTAAATTTTTTTCTGTTAAAAAGTTTGGTAAGAGGATCTAAATTGGCATTTTCTATCAGAATCACATTATAACGGGAGACCCTTACATATTTTGAAAAAATTATTCTAAAAATTAAAATAGGAAGAATTACTAAAAAAGTAATCGGTGCCATTATGAACAGCACTATTCCTAAAAAAACAATCAGACAGTTAAAGGCAATGTTCTTGCTGTTGTACAGTCCCAGTTCTTCAAGAGTATCCACAATCTGATTCTCCTTTTTAGGAGTGAGGGCTGACAAAGCTAAAAATAACAGTGATATCATCCAGATAGCATTGACTATATGGATTGGTTCATAATCTCTATAGAGTTGGAGATAAAGCAGACTTAAATCTGCTATAAACCAGAGCAAAAATCCACAGGCCTCCAATATATTGTTTTTTATCTTCAGATAACTTTTGTTAAAAAGATAAAATATTACAAGTCCAAAGAACATAAGAAAGTTAATGACCAAGGAAGATAAAAAATATAATTTTTCCGTACTCTGAAAATTATCAAAAAGAAGATAAGTCACAATATTATTATAAATTATGGCCCATGCCACATAAAAGAGCATAAGTCCTAAAATAAAACCATCTAGAAAAATTTTTATCCCGTCCCATTTTTTCAGTGAGCTTTCCATAAGAAAGTAGACTGCAAAGGCCAAGGAAACTTTAGCTGCTATAAAAAGAGGTATATTTCCAAAAAATCCTCCTTTCTCTTCCAAAGTTACATTGAAAATAAGCCACAAAAAATTTCCAACCAAATAAAAAAATCCTGTTGCAAGAAGTGCCAAATAATATTTCTTCATAAAACTGTTTTTTTTATATGTATGATAAAATATCAAAACAGCTATTCCACTTCCTATTGAAATCATAAAATTTTTTGTTATTCCAAAATATTCTTTAGGTACAACACTAAAAAACAAGAGATAGAAAATAATATAGACAGCCACCCATATAAAAAATGATTTTCTTTTAATCTCCACTTTTCATCTTCCTCTTTACAATACTTTGTGAACTGTTCTTCCATCTGCCTGATGGAGAGGAGTCAGTGTCAGATCAGTTATCTGGACATTTTTTGGAAGATTTGTTACATATATAATTGTCCCTGCAACATCTTCAGGAGTAAGAGACTCTATCCCCTTATATACATTGGCAGCTCTCTCACTATCCCCCTTAAATCTCACCAGTGAAAACTCTGTTTCCACCATACCAGGAAGTATCGTTGTCACCTTTACAGGCTTATCCACTAAATCTATTCTCAGTCCGTCACTGATAGTTTTTACTGCGGCCTTAGTCCCGCAATATATAGCTCCACCAGCATAGGCCGCATTTCCTGCAACAGATCCCATATTTACCACATGTCCTCCTCCGTGCTCCAGCATAAGAGGAACGATCAATTGTATCATATGAAGAACACCTTTTATATTTGTATCCACAACATTGGCCATATCTTCAGCTTCATTGTTATATACCTTATCCATACCGATGGCAAGTCCCGCATTATTCACAAGAATATCGATTTTTTTGAAATTTGCCGGAAGATTTTCTATTTTTTCCCTAAGAGATTGATAATCCCTTACGTCTGCAACAATTGTATAAACTTCCACCGAATTTCTCTTAGTAATATAATCTTTCAGTTCAGTAAGAGCTTTCTCATTTCTTCCCATAAGAATAAGGTTTGCCTCCATTTCGGCATATTGTATGGCAGTAGCTTTTCCTATTCCGTTACTGGCACCTGTTATCATTACTAATTTACCCCTTAAATTATTCATACATAACCCTCCCTAAATATTTTAATTATTTCAAGTCTTTCAACTTGCTATATATGCCTGTTTTATCTCTTCAACAGTATCTTGAATCTGAGAATCCAGATCTATCCTTACAGAATAATCTGCTGAAATTTTATAGAGCCACTCCCTCTTCCCATGAAGTTCCTCTATCGTATTATAAAGATTCTCTACATCGTTGAGAAGAGGTCTGTTTCTTCCATTTTTCACCCTTTGAAAGATACATTCCAAACTCGTATCTAGATAGACTACAAAAGAGGTTTTCTTGAGATTTTTTATGTTCTCGTTATCCACTATGGATCCTCCTCCGGTGGAGATTACTATATTATTTTCATGGGATTCCTCTTCTATGATTCTTCTCTCCATATCTCTGAAATATCTCTCTCCATTTTCAGCGAAAATTTCCGGAATAGTTTTTTTTTCCCTCATGGATATCATTTTATCTATATCAATAAATTTCATCTCTAGAGCTTTAGCTAACTGCCTTCCTACAGTGGTTTTTCCACTTCCCATAAACCCTATAAGGGCAATGTTTTCTTTCATTATTTCACCTCTTCCCATAATTATATCATAAATTTTTATAGAATAAAGATTCAACTTGGATTTTTTTTTAAAAAGTTGTATAATATGTCTGGTATTTTATTACTATAAAGCTATAAATTTAAATAAATATATATGATTTTTTGGGAGGCAATATGCAAAATAAAGTTTTAATTATCAACACCGGAGGAACTATTGGAATGGTACATTCTGAAAGGGGAAATCCTTACTCACCTCTGAGACCGGCTAAAACTTGGACTGAAGTTGCTGAAGATCACCCTCTTCTTCAACGTTTTGAAACAGACTACTGTCAGCTGCCGGAACTTATCGACTCATCGGATTTCTCTCCAGAGGCCTGGATA
>JBOFCM010000154.1:0-2185 GCA_051646055.1 Fusobacteriaceae bacterium | reverse complement strand
TAGAAATAATCTCATCCCTATTACTATCCCTCCAAGGATCTTCCTGATGAGTCATATGAACAAGTTTCCCTGCACTGTACTGCCCATAATTGGATACAACCTTCTCAATAACCTCTTCCAAGCCATCTGAAAGTTTAACGTCCCCCTCACAAGTAAGAGCACATCTGCTATACTTTGAATATTCATCATAAATCTCTCTAACTACAGGGCCATACTCCCAGTTTCTTATAGGCTCATTGAAGGCAGGCTTTTTAAAAAGAGCCAGAGATATCCCCTGAACATAGTAGAGAAGTTTCTGCAAAGTCAGGTGAGTAATTTCACAGTAATTTTTTTCAGCTATAAACAGTAATTTTTTTCCTACCTGAGAAACTCCAACTGTCTGAAATTCCTTCATTTCCCTATAAAGAGGTAATTCCTTTATGACCTTGTAGTTCTCAATCTCTTCAAGGGAAAGGAGTCTTTTATAAAGTGACTCATAGGCCTCAGGAGAGATTTTATCACAGTTCATCTCTGCTATTTTCTTCATGTTTTTCACATCTTTTGACAGGGTAATTATGGAGTCATTAGCTTCTGTCTGAAGCATTCCATTTTCATATCTATGAATTGTTACCTTTCCAAATCCAAGGATAAGAGAGTAATCACTCTGACCAAGATTATATTTTTCTCTTATTTTAATAATATCTTCCACAGAATTCATCTTTTTCTCAATTCTATACAGATTGTATAGATTATTAGTATTTTCTATCTCTAAATCTCTATCATAAATCTCTTCTTTTGTTTCAGTATTAAATTTTATTTTTTCAGTAAACATTATGTTTAACTCTCTTACCTTAACAGTTTTTTCTCTTGAAATAACTATTATCTGTTGCATACGTCCTCCTTAAAATAACAATGATTTTCTCTTATATTCTGCTTCATGGAATGAGATACAGACAACCAAATCATCTTTCTCATCCAATCTCAATTTTATATAGATTGAATAACCTTCAAAATCAGTTAAAAACTCCCATACCTCCTCTTCTCCATCTTTATGATCTGGAGTTGGCCCTCTATAATAATCTTCTACTGATAATTCTGCTATAATCTCTTCAACGTTTAAAATTGAAAGTCCCATACTATAGATACTTTCCATATTCTTTTCCCTGGGAATTAGCTTTAATTTCCCGCTCAAAACTTTATGGGAACATCTATCTAAAAATTCCTGAATCTCATTTCTTAATAATTCTTTGAGTACATCATTCTGCATAAACACCCCTATTTTTTATCAATTGATTATTATATTTAATTTTATCATTTTTTCAATGTTTTATCAATTGATAATTTCAGACAAAAGATAAAAAAAACACCCTAATATTTTAGAGTGCTTTTTTATATCTTCTATACAAACATCTTCTGTAATAACCCCTTTTTAGACTCCTTCATCCCAGCCAATTTATTTTTTATGATACTGAACACTATAAAAATATCCAGATTCATATAGTCATGTGCCACTCTATCTCTAAAATCTTTCCTCAGTTTATTTACAAAATTTTTGGAATTTTTATTTGAGAGTATTTTTCTCCACGTTCTATTTTTACCATTGTCAATTTAATGGTATCTCCCAATTTTTCTCCCTCAATTCCCAGGGGTATCAGTTCATCTCCGATTCTTTGGAGATGGTTCAAGGCACTATTTAGGACCAGATTTGCTCCTTTTATATTTTCCCGTTTCCAATGAAGAAGTGCAACAGCAAACTGAAGCAGAACAATAGCGGGATGATTTTTAGTCTTTCGCCCTGTTTCCTCTATCCAAATCTCTTCCAAAATCTCATGGGATTGGAAATATTCCTCATTATCAAAAAGTTTGAAAAACTCCTGGTATTTCTCATCTCTGTTTTTCATAAATTTACCTCTCTAATCTATTTTCAGTTGTCAATATTTTTAATCTCGTATCCAAGCATCATTCCAGTAAACTCTGTAGCCTCCTGGATCAACTTCCACCTCTTTTTTTAGATTTAAAGTTTTAATAATGTATAGTATATGATATTTACATTCCAATTGCAAGATTTTCTAAACATTAAAAAAATCTTCAAAAAAGAAAAAAAACCGGAAAAAATAATTTCCGGCATAAGCGAGAGTATTCCAGAGGTGTAAGATTTTTCGCTTTTCTGATTTAATTATACCTTATAATATGTTAAAAATCAATG
>JBOFCM010000153.1:0-2340 GCA_051646055.1 Fusobacteriaceae bacterium | reverse complement strand
CCTTTTGATCCTTGAATAAAAAGGGATTTTAAGTTATTAGAATTATTGAAATTGATAGAATGAGGGGAGAGAGATGGATAAGGGAAAAGTATTTACCATAAAAGTAAATAAGGGCGGTATCGGAAAAACATTTATAACTGTTCAGATTGGATCTGGGCTGGCTCTAAGCGGGAAACGTGTACTTTTGCTCACGTCTGATTCTCAGAATAATATATTTGACTATACGATTCCTTACGGAGAAATCCCTGAATTTAAGCACGGACTTAAGAAATTTGTGGCAGGAAGTGAGGGTTCTAAGTTCACTCTCAGAGAGAATTTGGATTTTATTCCCCTGGAAAGCTCCAAGTTCAGCAATGACTTTATAAAAAAAGTTCCGGCTTTTATAGATAAAATGAAAAAAGAGTATGACTACATAATAATCGACAGTATCCCTACAATGCAGTTGGATTCTGCTTTTGTCCATTGCAGTGACCATATAATAGTTCCATGCTATTGTGATAGAGTAACAGTAGACGGTGTTCTTAATGTTATAAACGAAACAGGAGCTGACAAGGTTCACTCTATCATAGTGAATAGATTCAGAAATACGGCGACACAGATAGAGTTTTTAGATGCTCTGATAAATGTGATAAAAGATACGGATATTTTATTTCCTGATCCAATCAGTGAACAGGCTCAGCTGGAAGTTCTTCTGGGAAAAGGAAAAACCATATGGGAATCGAGAAGTAAAGGGATGGAGTCCGTTCAAAATAGTATTTTAGAGATAATAGCGGACATAAACGTGTAACAGGGGTTGCAAGAACAGGGGGATAATTGGTGGCAAAGAATTTAAAAACTAAGGATATGTTCATGAATAAATTGAACAATATAACTGAGAGCAGAAAAAAGGTGGAAGTAGTTGAGATTCCACTGATAAACAGTTCTCTTATAAAAAAAATAGATTTTACTCAAAATTTGGAGCTAGATAATTTTCTATTTGAAAAAAGTCTGGAGCTTATGAATGTTCAGGCAAAATCTTCCATAGCACTGGGTAAAATATTTAAAGAGGTTCAGGAAAAAATAGAGACGAGAACCTTTGGAAAATGGCTTGAGGCAAACGGTTATGACCGTATGGCAGCAAGCAGACATAAGAGACGGTATGAACTTTATGATAGGGTTCACGAATCAAAAAAAGCTTTTATAGTTTTTCTTTCTGTGAGAGAGATAGACTATATCTACAAGGGAGATTTTCAAAATTATGTGAATCTGATAAACGGCACAGAGACAATTGAAGAGCTGAAGGGAACTTTGCACGGGGAGATGCATCCTCAAATTATAGCTATTCATCCTGAGAGGGAAGAGAGAGTTGATTTTGGAGAGATATTTTATAAGTTTAGTAAAATAAAATTTGAAGATGTGGATAGCAGAAAAAAAGCAAAACTAGAAAAATATCTGAAAAAAATAGAAGATATTTTGAATCAGTAAAAAATTTTGATACGGTGGCGAAAGCTGTCGTATTTTTTATTTTTTTATCTAGAAGTGAGAAATGCATCCGAAAGATGAATGTAAAATATCGTTTAAAATCATTTTAAGGGTTCATTTACCCGTGTCTGATAAAATTTTGATAGAATATACAGGTAAGATGTTTTTGAAACGTTTTAAAGGCTCTGAGAAGGGAAAATGTTTTTAGGAAATTTAAACTCTCTCTTGTAACAGAAAAATATCTATAGTAGAATAATCAAAATTTTTAAAGGGGAGAAAATTATGGAAAAAATTCATGGAATAGAATTTGGAATTATGGAGACAGAAAGATTAATACTTAGGGAGATAACTCCAAAAAAGACAAGGGAGATTTTTTCTAAATTTCAGGATTCTGAGATAATGGAAGTTTTAGGAATAGAGACAGAGGAAGAACTGAAGCAGGAGAAAAATAATTTAGCCAAGGGGATTGAAACCTATTACATGACTTTTAAAAAATGGGTTTTGATTTTGAAGGAAAATAGGAAAGTGATAGGCTTTTGCAGTTTTCACACGTGGAATCCATCCCATTTCAGATCTGAAATAGGTTATCGTCTGAAAAATGATTCCCATAAGGGAAAGAGATATATGTCTGAGGCTTTGGAAAAAATTCTAGAACATGGTTTTTTGGAGATGAAGCTGAACAGAGTAGATGCATACATCTCTCCAGATAACTATGCCTCGCAAAATCTTGTGAAAAAATTTGGATTTAGTCAGGAGGGGTACCACAGGGAGGATTATCTCATTGGAGGTGTTTTTCATGATTCACTGGTGTATTCTCTTCTTAAAAAAGAATACAGTTATAGATAAAAAAACCGGAAAAATTTTTCCGGTTAAAGCGAG
>JBOFCM010000152.1:0-3134 GCA_051646055.1 Fusobacteriaceae bacterium | reverse complement strand
ATAAATATAAATCAACCTATACAAAATGTTCACCCCCACGATATCTTGTGAAACCATAGTATATCATGGATTCAAATTTTTTTTAAGCCCCAAAATCAATTTCATGGTAGAAATATACCACTTGAAATCTACGAATGCGTTATAATCGATTTTAGAGCTTCAAAATAAGTAAAATTAATTATGATATACAATTCCAGATTCTAAAGAATATATTTCTAAAAAAAGTTTGAAAAAAATAGGGGATAGAGTTATCATATGTGGACGGTTAATATAAATTTAGGAGGAGATAATGTATCCATTAAAGTTTAAGAAGCATCTGGTAAAAAAAATCTGGGGAGGTAAAGGTTTTGAGAAAGTTCTCGGGATAGAACTTCCTACCCAGGACAAATATGGAGAATCTTGGGAGGTGAGTTCCCACAGTAACGGCATGAGTTTTGTGGAAAATGGAGAGTATGCAGGACGTAGCCTTCAAGAACTTCTACAGAGTTTTAAAGAATCCCTTGTGGGAGAAAGTGTCTATAAAAAGTTTGGAGACGGTTTTCCTCTCCTGATTAAATACCTGGATATCAATGACAAGCTTTCTGTTCAGGTTCACCCTGACGACCAATATGCTCTACGTGTTGAGGGAGAGTTCGGAAAATCAGAAACATGGTATATCCTAGATGCCAGCCAAGATGCCACTCTCATAATGGGGACAAAAGATGGGATTACTAGGGAAAATTTCCTGGAGAAGTTCGAGAAGAAAGAGTTCGAGGATATATTCAATATAATAAAAGTTAAAAAGGGAGATTTCATAGATGTTAAGCCAGGTCTGGTTCATGCCAGCCTTACAGGGAGCATAATGATATGCGAAACCCAGCAAAACTCAGACACCACTTACCGTATCTATGATTTTGACAGAGTTGTGGACGGAGAACTGAGACCCCTCCATCTGGATAAAGCTGTAGAGGTTATAGATTTCCACCAGATCCCAGAGATAAGTACTGAGGAATCCAGAAGAGCCATTGAGCTCCGTGACTGCAAAAAAGAGGAGCTCGTAAGAAACCAGTATTTCAATATTGACAAGCTTCTTATCTCTGGAAATTTCACCGATGAGATAAACTGCAACTTCAAAGTTTATTCTGTACTGGAGGGAGAGGGATTCATCCACTGCAATGGGGAAAAATATCCTGCTAAAGCTGGAGATACATACTTTATTCCTGCTCTTTTAGAGGTAACTCTTCAGGGAAAACTTCAGATACTGAAGTCATACCTATAAAGGAGAAATGAAATTGATAAAAAAATTTTTAATATCTATTTTTAGTGCAGTTATCGCCCTTATTTTTCTAGTGACAGCAGGGAGAGGGTATCTCTTTGTAAATCAGGAGTCTGAACTGAAACCCTGGCATGAGAGGAGCAAATTTCCAGAGCCCCAATACAAAGATTTTAAAACTCTGGAAGATTATTTGAGGGCAGAAGAAGAGTTTTTAGACAAGGCTTACAATGAAGTAGCCCAGAAGAAAGGAAATGAATTCAACCGTTACTTAAAAGGGGATATCAGTGATCCCTATATGGACGGAAAAAATATCAATCTCAGCTACCAGATGATTCCTGAAAATATCCGGGGAGGAGTTCTGATTCTTCACGGGCTTTCAGATTCTCCCTATCTCACTAGGGATCTTGCAAAAATATTCTATGACAAGGGATACTATGTTCTAGCTCTCAGATACCAGTATCACGGGACTCATCCTGGAGAGATGAATAAACTGGACTGGAAAGATTTTATCGAAACTGCGAAGTTCGGATCTCAGATGGTCAAGAAAAAAATCGAAAATATTCCCGATGCAAAATTTTTCATGGCAGGATACTCCACTGGAGCTGCAGTTTCTCTCTATTATACAGCAGAAGAAACCCTTAAAAATTCTGAGCTTCCTATGCCGGATAAACTTTTTTGGTACTCTCCGGCCATGGGAATAAGTCCAGCAGCTAAATTTGCATTTTTAGACATCTGGCTGAGCAAAATTCCATATTTTCACAAGTTTCAGTGGCTGGATATTCTTCCAGAATATGACAGCGGAAAGTATAACTCTTTCCCTAAAAATGCAGCAGTTCAGGTAGACAGAGTCATCACCCAATCAAAAAAGGCATCACACCGTCTACTGGAAAAAGAGAACGGTAAATTTCCACCTATCTATGCCTATACTTCCCTGGAAGATGCCACTGTAAATGAGTGGGATCTCTTTCAGATTTTGGGAGAAATCCAGAATGATAATGGCGAACTGGTTATTTTTGATGCCAACCGTAAATTCAATGAATTTCTCAAGAAAAAAATCAGAAATCTAGAGTTTGTAGATGTTCTGAAAGATTCAAAAATAAAAGGAGAGATTACCCTTGTCACAAATTATGAAGATCCTAGAAATCCTCAGGCCACAGTCTATAGATCCAAAGATGGCAAAGTAGAAATTGTAGAAACAGTCGAACCTCTTATCTGGGATCCCTTTACATTCTCCCTGGCTCATCTCTCTATACCTGTATCTCCTGACAACTTGATTTACGGAAAGAATACCATCCTGGGAGAGATAAATATCAAAGGAGAAAAAAATATAACTCTTATAAACTCTGAAAATTTCATAAGATTGAGATACAATCAGTTTTTTAATTTTTTAAAAGAAAATATGGAAAAAAATATGGAGGATTAGTATGGATGACAGAAAAAAAATTTGGGATGAAACTTTCAAAGAGAAATCCCCGGAAGAGCTGGGATGGTATGAGGAGATACCTGAACCTTCCCTCTCGTTGATAAAAAAATATCTTACAGAAAAAGAGGAACTTATCCTTGATGCAGGGTGTGGAAGAGGAAACCTTCTCTCCCACCTCTTGAAAGAAGGTTTCAGGAACCTTCAGGGAATAGATCTCAGTTCAGAAGCTATAGCAACTATATCTCTGGACCTCAAAAAGGAAAATCAGGAAATTCCTGTAAGTTTTATGACAGCTGATCTCACAGAAAAACTGAACTTTCCCCAGAAGGGAAAGCTCTGGCATGACAGAGCTGTTTTTCATTTCCTTTTAGATGAGAGAGAGAGAGAAGTTTATATTGCGAATCTTAAAAATTTCCTAAAAAAAGATGGAATCTTTATCCTTGCCTGTTTCTCCAA
>JBOFCM010000151.1:0-1460 GCA_051646055.1 Fusobacteriaceae bacterium | reverse complement strand
GATCCACAGACATTCCCCCTGTGAAAAGTAACATCTCTGCTCCCTTTTCTAGAAGTTTTCTTCCAGCTTCCTTAATCTTTTCCTTGTCATCATTAACTATGACCTGTTCTATTATCTCAGAACCATAGTCCTTCAATTTTTTCATTAACACAGGGCCAAATTTATCCTCTATTCTTCCATAGAAAACTTCATTTCCTGTGGTAATTACTCCTACTCTGTATTTTTTAAGGGTATCCACAGATAAAATATTTCCCTCTATGATTTCCCTAGCCTTTTCCATTTTCTTTTTATCTATTACAAGGGGAATTACCCTAGCTCCTCCAACTAAATCACCTTTTTTTACCATAATATTTCCAGGTAAAGTGGCAAAGGAGATCTCCCCTAACATATTTAATCTCTTTAACTGTTCTCTATCTACTCTTAGATATCCATCTATTCCAGCATAGAAATTAATTTTACCCTCTTTAATTTCTTCACTTAAAATAATATTCTTTCCAGCTCCAATTTCACCTAAAATTTCTGCCCCTTGATTCTCATGAAGCTTATTTTCATCAAATTCATAGATATAAATGTTATCCTTCCCTAATTTTAAAAGTTCTGGCACATCCTTTTCCTCTATTAGATGTCCCTTTTTAAAGGCAACTCCCTTAAACTCTCCAGGAACTATTCTAGTAATATCATGGGCTAAAATCTGTCCCACCGCATCCACTGTCTTCATTGTTCTCATTCTATTTCCCCCGTTTAAGAAACTCTCCTCTTCCTTGGGCTCCTACAAAGCATCCTTCATCCACTATTATTCTTCCTCTTAAAATGGTCTTATCTATTCTACAACTTAATCTTTTCCCACTGAAGGCACTGTACCCAGCTCCTGAATGAATCATTTCATCTGAAAGGGTCCATCTTTCCGGGGTAAATACAACTAAATCTGCATCTTTCCCAACCTCTATACTTCCCTTTCTATGATCCAATCCAAAAATTTCAGCTGCCCTTAGGGAAACTAAATTTATATACTCCTCCACTGAGAGTTTTCCATTTAAAACCTCTGAGAAAAGTATTAAATTTCTCTCCTCCACCCCTGGAATTCCATTGGGACAAAGGGTGAAATCATAGGTACCTCTCATTTTATCTTCCAAGGAAAAACTACAGTGATCTGTAGCTATTAAATCAATATAACCTTTTTTCAAGGCCTCCCAAAGGATTCCTAAATCTTCCTTATCCCTAAGAGGTGGACTTAAAATATACTTGGCTCCGTCAGAAAGTAAGTAGTTTATATTATCTAAGTATAAGTACTGTGTACAGGTTTCCACAAAGAATTTATAACCGCTATCCCTAAGAAGTTTTATTTCTTCCAGGGCTTCCTTTGAAGAAACATGAACTAAATAAAGTTTATCATATTCTACAATTTTTGCAAGGCGTATGACCCTTCCCACTGCTTCCGCTTCCCCATCTCCAGGTCTAGA
>JBOFCM010000150.1:0-2218 GCA_051646055.1 Fusobacteriaceae bacterium | reverse complement strand
TAATACTTTTGAGATTGCTGCTGTTGTTGTTGTTTTTCCGTGGTCTACGTGTCCTATTGTTCCGATGTTAACGTGCGGTTTACTTCTTTCAAATTTTTCCTTAGCCATTTGAAATTGCCTCCTGTTTTATTTATATTTTATAATTTTTATTGTGACTCAATTAAGAGTCACAATATTATTAAACTTTTTTATATTTTCAAGATTTAAAGCAAAGTAATAATTACTTTCCTCTTTGCTCTTGGATAGCTTTTTGAACTGATGCTGGAACTTGTGCATACTCTTCAAATTCCATTGAATAAGTTGCTCTTCCTTGAGATTTAGATCTTAAGTCAGTTGCATATCCGAACATCTCTGATAAAGGTACTTTAGCATTGATTATCTTTGCTCCGTTTCTATCAGTCATTCCACCTATCATACCTCTTCTTGAGTTGATATCTCCTATGATATCTCCCATGTACTCTTCTGGAGTAGTTACTTCTACTTTGAAGATAGGCTCAAGTATGATTGGTTTAGCTTTTATAGCAGCTTGTTTAAGTGCCATAGATCCAGCTATTTTGAATGCCATCTCAGATGAGTCAACCTCATGGTATGATCCATCGTAAAGTGTAACTTTTAAGTCTACCATAGGGTATCCAGCTACAACTCCAGCCTCAAGAGACTCTTTACATCCTTTTTCAACAGCAGGAATATATTCTCTAGGAATAGCTCCTCCTGATATTTTGTTAACGAATTCGAATTCTTTACCAGGGTTTGGCTCAAGAGTAATCTTAACGTGTCCGAATTGCCCTTTTCCTCCAGATTGCTTAGCATACTTAACCTCTTGGTCTTGTTTCATGCTTATAGTTTCTCTGTAAGCAACTTGTGGCTTACCAACAGTTGATTCAACTTTGAATTCTCTTCTCATTCTATCAACGATAATCTCTAAGTGTAATTCTCCCATTCCTGAGATGATTACTTGTCCAGTTTCCTCATCAGTTTTAACTCTGAATGTAGGATCCTCTTCTGCTAGCTTAGATAAAGCTAGACCCATTTTCTCTTGGTCTACTTTTGTCTTTGGCTCAACTGCAACCGAAATTACTGGCTCAGGGAATTCCATTTTCTCAAGAACGATTGGTGAATCTTCAGAACATAAAGTATCTCCTGTTGTTGTATCTTTCAATCCAACAGCAGCTGCGATATCTCCACAGTAAACAATTTCGATTTCTTCTCTTTTGTTTGCATGCATTTGAAGAATTCTTCCCATTCTCTCTTTTTTACCTTTTGTTGAGTTTAATACATAAGATCCTTTTGTAAGAACTCCTGAGTAAACTCTGAAGAATGTTAATCTTCCTACAAACGGGTCAGTCATAACTTTGAAAGCTAATGCAGCAAATGGAGATTCGTCTGCAATTTCTCTAGTTATTTCTAATTCAGGATTCTTAAGGTCAGTTCCTTTTATGATTCCTTTATCAGTTGGAGCTGGCATATAAGTGATTATAGCATCAAGTAGTGATTGAACTCCTTTGTTTTTAAACGCAGTTCCACAAGTTACTGGTACAACTGTGTTTGCTAATGTAGCGGCTCTTAAAGCAGTGTTAATTTCTTCAACAGAAATTTCCTCTCCTCCAAAGAACTTCTCCATTAACTCATCAGAAGTTTCTACAACTGATTCGATCATAAAGTTTCTAGCTTCTTCTGCTTCTTCAAGTAATTCAGCTCTGATATCTCTAAGTTCGAAGTTTTGTCCGTTGTCAGAATCTTTTGGCCATACAATTTCTTTCATTTCTAATAAATCGATAACTCCTTCGAAGTCATCTTCTGCACCGATTGGTAATTGAATAGGTACTGGATTAGATCCTAATTTTTCTCTGATATCATTTACACACATCTCGAAGTTAGCTCCGATTCTGTCCATTTTATTGAAGAAAGCTATTCTTGGTACACCATACTTATCAGCTTGTCTCCAAACTGTTTCAGATTGTGGTTGTACTCCGTCAACTGCTGAGAATACAGCAACTGCACCATCAAGTACTCTTAGAGATCTTTCAACCTCAACTGTAAAGTCCACGTGTCCTGGTGTGTCTATTATATTTACTCTGTAATTTTTCCAGAAACATGTAGTAGCAGCAGAAGTAATTGTTATACCTCTCTCTTGCTCTTGCTCCATCCAGTCCATTGTAGCGGCACCTTCGTGAACCTCTCCAATTTTATGAGCTACTCCAGTATAGAATAATATTCT
>JBOFCM010000149.1:0-18311 GCA_051646055.1 Fusobacteriaceae bacterium | reverse complement strand
AAAGTACTCTTGTACCTGATCCTCTTTGACGGTTGACAAACTGAACATCTCCTCTCAGAATATCCTTTATTCCCCTTATCTCTAAAGGATTTCCTTTTTCAACCAATATTCCTTGAACTCTTTTTATCCCCTTCAGCAGAGCCACATCTCCCTCTGGAAAATATTTTTTTAGTATGTGTATGTTATACTCACCGCTTTTCTCATCTAAAATATGGATTGGAGCAATATGGGTTTTTCTGCTTTTTATACTCAGTATCCCTCCGAAACTTCCCACATGGGTTGATACCAGCTTTATTCTATACCCTATAAGATCCATTATTATGTCATGACTCCCTATGGATATTAGATAATTCTCTATCTCACTGAGAGGTTTTAGAAGTTTCACTTTTACCCTTGTGCCTCCAGGAACTCCTTCGCATTTTTTGTCTATCATCAGAATTCCATCGGCTTTAGCCAGACTCATGGTCATTCCTGCGCCTCTGGATAGGGGAGTGGCTATAAACTCATCTCCAATTTTTGAGATAACTACCCTCACGAATTCCCTGTGTTTTAGAGAGGACACTAAATTTTTGGAAAGAGTTGCCTCTATATGATTTTCCTCTTTCTGGATACCTGTAAGAGTTTCCAAAAGTGGCTTTAAAAAATTCTCCACTGCAATATAGCTGGAAACAGGGTATCCCGGTATTCCCAAAATTGGTTTTTTCCTATAATGTCCTAAAATAGTTGGCTTTCCAGGTTTTATATCTATTCCGTGGACCAGGAGCTCTCCTACCTCTTCTATGACCCAACGGGAAAAATCTTTTCCTCCTGCTGAGGAACCTGCCCCTATGAGAATGATATCATATTTTTCTACAGCTTCTTGAAGTATTTTTTTTAGAGACTCTTTTTCATCCCTTGTCCTAGGGAGAATGTGTGGTTCTCCTCCCCAGCTTTTTATCAGTGCACTGAACATATATGAATTGGAATCCACAACACTTCCAGGTCTGTACTCCTCCTTAAAAATATCTATTACCTCATCTCCTGTAGGGAGAATAGCTACTGACGGTTTTTTTATAACCTCCAGCTCTCTTATTCCTCCTCCTATAAGGCCTCCGATATCCTCTGGTCTTATGAGATGATTTTCCTTCAATATCATCTCACCTATTATTATATCTTCTCCCATCGGTCTTATATTCTCAAAGGGCTTCACATTTTTGTATATTTTTACCTTTCCCTTCTCCTGCTCAATGACATTTTCAATCATAATAACGGCATCTCCTAGAGAGTAATCGATTGGATTTCCTGTGTTTATATAGATAAAATCCCTATTTTCTTCTAAATATACGGGATTTTTTTCATCTGCATCCTGTACTTTTTCTGCAAAAACAAATATTCCATCCATAGCACTGGCACAATAATCTGGAGATGATCTTTTTGCAAAAACAGACTGGGCCGTAACTCTTCCCAGACTGTCTAAAGTTGAAATATTCTCTTTTTTTCTCACTAAGTCAATATTTTGAAAAAAAATATCCCTGGCTTTTTCCAAGGGCATATTATCTATATATCTGTTTCTATCCATTCAGAACCACCTTAACCCTTTCACCTTTATACAGACCTTCTTTTGAACTCGGAATCACAATATATCCCTGAGACTGAACCAGAGGTCTTATCATGCTGGATTTACTCAAAAGAGGTTTCACCAAAATTTCATTTTCATTTTCTATTAGATCCACATTTATAAACAGGGTTTTTCCCGCTTCTCCAGAGATATTTTCCATGAGTTTCCCATATGTTACAGGATTTTTTTTCAGAGCCAGTTCTTCTGTAATTATCCTTAAAACATTGAGAGCTGACTGGGGATGCCCAGGAAGTCCTATCACTAGAGAGCTTCCACATCTGGCTATAATAGTTGGTTTTCCAGGTTTTATCTCTATTCCATGAACAAGAACCTCCCCACCAATTTCTTTTATAACATCTACAGTGAAATCCCTTATCCCTACTGAACTTCCTCCAGAGATAAATATCACATCTCCCTCTCCTGTCCCTGCAATCAATGCTTCCTTGAGTTTTTCTCTATCATCTTTCACAAGGGTATTACTGAGAATTTCTATACCATTTTTTTTTAGATAGGATTCTACGCTATAGCTGTTTATATCGTAAACTTTTCCAGGAGTAATTTTTTCTCCAAGGGATATTATCTCGTCCCCTGTGGATATAACTACACTCTTTATCTTTTTTAAAACATTAACTTTTTCTCTTCCAACCCCAGCTAAAAGAGCTATATGATATGGAGTGAGGGAAGTGTTTTTCTCTATAAGGAGTTCTCCCACCCTTATCTCATCTCCTTTTTTTATTACATTTTCAAATTTAGAGACTCCACGGTTTATAAGTATTTCTCCGCCTAGGGTATCACAGTACTCCACCATAACTACTCCGTCACAGCCCTCTGGTACCATGGCCCCAGTAGGAATGTATATAGTTTCTCCATTTTTTAAAATTTTATCACTTATCTCCCCCATCCCTATCTCTCCACTTTTGTGGAGAAGTGTGGGAAATGTTTCACTTGCCAGCTGACAGTCTTCCGAAACTACTCCGTAGCCGTCCACTGTAGAACGATTATATGTTGGGAGATCCATAGGAGAATATATATCTTCACTTAAAATCCTATCCAGAGACTCCATCAGAGGGAGATTTTCCTCTTCTTTTATTCTCTCTCTTTCATCTCTCAATATATTTTTAGCCTCTTCCAAACTAACGGTTTTGAAAAAATTCACGTTTCTAGCCTCCAATTTCATACATCTTTAAGGTTTCTGCCTCTTCTTTTTCTATCTCTCTTTCCATGGTAATCCCTTTTTTATCTTTTAGAGCTTCCAGTATAACTTCCTTAAGCTGATGGACATCATACCCCTTCTCCAGATAAGGTTTTAAGGGGATACCCTTATTGAGATGGAGACAGAGCTTTAAAAATCCTGTAGAAGTTACTCTTATTCTATTACAGCTGCTACAAAATTCCTGAGATACAGAAGATATATAACCTACTCTTCCCCCTGAAGAACTCTGATAAAAATATTTTGCCGGACCATCTAAAACATTATTTTTTTTCATCAAATTTGAACTATCCATAGAAAGCTTTTCTAATATTTCCTCTTTTAAAACCGCTGTGAATCCTTTACCTGCACCTATGGGCATAAGCTCTATAAACCTTACATCTGCACCATATTTTTCGGCCAAACCTGCCAGTTCTGGGATCTCATCCTCATTTATCCCCTTCATCAGAACAGCATTGATTTTGATTTTCAGTCCCTCTATCTGGGAGGCTTTTTCCAGAAGATCTATTACCTTCTGGAGTTCTCCTCCCCTGGTTATACCTCTATATTTTTTGGAATTGAGGGTATCCAAGCTTATATTGATTCCTCTTACTCCCTTTTTATAAAAAGTTTCAATTCTGTCTGAAAGTTTTAGTCCGTTAGTGGTAATGGCTATGGATTCTATCTCTTCCACAGAGGAGATTTTTTCTATAATCTCCTCTATATCGGTTCTTATAGTGGGTTCTCCTCCGGTCAATCGGATTTTTTTTACTCCCATAAGTGCAAAAGCTTGTGTTATCAATTTAATTTCATCTGGCGAAAGGTGATCCTTATTTTTTCCACATTTTTCATCTTCTTCTACACAATACTGACATCTAAGATTGCAGTTGTCTGTAACAGATATCCTTACATAATTGATCATTTTTCTGAAATTTTTCATACCAGATCCTCACCGTTATTTCTTTATTTTTTCAATTCCACTATAAATTATAGGCTCCTCATAGGTAGCTCTTCCGATAATTGTGAGACCTAACTCTTCTCCAAGAGAGAGAGCCAGGTCGCTGGTTATACTCCTTGAGGCTATAACAGGAACTCTGTTTCCCGCAGATTTAAAAACCATATCTGAAGAGATTCTCCCTGTCACCATAAGAACACTTCGGGACAGATCCCAGCCTTTTTTCAGACCTTCTCCTATAACTTTGTCCACTGCATTATGTCTTCCTATATCCTCTTTGGTTATTATCTCTTCACCATTTTCTAGATAAAGTCCAGCACAGTGCATACCGCCCATAGTTTTATACATAAGAGCTTTCTCCAGCATAAGTATGAATTTTTTTTTTAATTTTTCCAGGGATATCTCTCCTCTAAAATTTAGAGCAGATTTTTTTATGAGTTCCAAGTCAAATCCCATTCCTGTTCCACATCCACTGAGAATAAGTTTAGGAATAAATCCATCTTCTAGCTGAAGGTCTTTGTTCAAAAAAACATCCACCCCCAAAAGAGGAGAATGCTTGATACGTTTCACCTCTGATATATCCTTTATAAGTCCTTTAGAAGCAAGATATCCCAAAGATAAAATATCTAAATCCATGGGAGTACACATGAAAGTTACCATATGTTTTCCGTCTACTCTCAAATTGACAGCAGCTTCCATACAGATATTGCTTTTTTCTTTTCTCATAGAGATATGTCATCTCCAACAGATATTTTTCCTCCAGATATAACTCTAGCAAAAACTCCCTCTTTGGGCATTATGCACTCTCCCACTGTATAGTAGATATGACAGTGGGTATGACACTCTTTTCCCAACTGAGTTATTTCTAAAACCACATCTCCAGTTTTTACTCTATCTCCTATTTTTAAGTCAAAAAACTCTTCTCCCTGGACTATTATATTTTCTCCGAAACCACCAATTTCTACTTTTCCTCCACGGTTTTTAAAGGCATCAATTTTCTCTTTTGAAATAAGGCTGACCTGCCTATGCCAGTTACCCCCATGGGCATCTCCTTTTAATCCGAAATTTTCGATTATTTCCACTGAATCTACAAAGTTTTTGGCTGTTCCTTTTTTCTCGCTGAGACATACAGCATATATTTTACCCATGGTTTTCTCCTGTTTCAAATTATTTTATTATATTTTTACTATTAAAAAATATCTTATCTGTTAAGTATGGTAAAACATATTTAAGTAATAGTCAACTTTTTTTTATAAGTATCCTTACCCAAAATAAATTGTTTTACAGTAAAAAATTTATTTTTTTTTAATTAAGTGGTATTATATTCTCTGAAGAAAATAATAATTGAGAGAGGTATGTATGAATTTTTCAGAAAAAGATATTTCTTTTCTTATCTTGGCAGGTGGAAAAGGGAGCAGGATGGGCTATATGGATAAATCCCTGTTACAATATGATGATAAACAGAATTTTTTAGAAAAAATTTTAAGTGAGATAGAGGGAGAGATAGATATTTTCATTTCTAAAAATACTCCTTTTCATAGCAATGACAGCAGAGTTAAAGTTATTGAAGATTATTTCCTAGACTGTGGACCCCTAGGAGGTATTCATTCGGGATTTCTTCATAGTTCCAGTGAATATCTTTTTATACTTACCTGCGATGTCCCAAATATCTCGAGGGAATTTATCAGGTATATTTTCAATCAGATCAGTTCTGACTATGACGGAATAATACTCCGGGATAATCTGGGACAGATTCATCCCCTTTGCGGAATATATCGGAGAACTCTTTTTACAAATATCGAAAACAATCTCAGAGATAAAAATTTTAAGATTTTAAATATATTTCAAAATAGAAATTTAAAAGTTCTGGATGCAGTGGAAGAGGAGTTCAATCTGGAAGAAATTCTTTATAATGTGAATACATCCTCCCAATTAGAAAAGATTAGAAAAGATTTAAGAAACAGAGGGGAGGGAAGATAGTTATGGAGATGTTCGAGATAGTTGTTTTATCAGTAACCCTGAGTCTGCTCTCTGGGGCGGTGAGTTTTGCCGGGGGATTTCTTCTCAGCACATATCTTTTTATCAGCAAAAACAGATATAAAAAAAATATAGACAGTTTTTACAGGGCTCTCACAGGGGTTCCCACAATAATTTTTGGACTTATCGCCCTGTTGCTTCTTTCAAAACAGGGAATTTTTGGAGGATTCAAACTACTTTTTACTCCCAGTGCGATAGTCATTGCTCAGTTTTTGCTTCTTTTCCCTTTGGCTTATACTCTATGTATGGACCTCTATGAGACTCAAGGAGAAAAAATTCTTCTTCTCTGCAAGGTTATAAAGGTTCCAAAAAAAAAGATTTTTCATCTTTTTTTCAGAGAACTCAGGAAAAACCTTCTGGGAATATTTCTTCTTGTTTTTTCCAGAGCTATTTCAGAGGTGGGAGCTGTTATGATGGTGGGAGGAAATATAAAGGGATACACCAGAGTTATGACAACCTATATAGCACTTTCCACCTCCATGGGGAATTATGAAAAATCCATAGGGATAGCCTTTGTTCTTTTTTTTATATCCTATGGAATCAATTCTGTATTGAGGAGAATAGATTAATATGATAATATTGGAGAATATAAAAAAGTTTTATGGAGAAAAAATAGTTTTGGATATACCATCTCTCACCTTTCAAAAGGGAAAAATCTACTCTATTACCGGGTATAACGGCGAGGGAAAATCTACCCTATTAAAAATTATCTACGGAATAGAGGGTATAAATTCCGGAAAAATCAGAAGCGAGGAATTAGATCTTGGATATAATCCTCAGCGGGAGATCTTTCTCAAGGGAACTGTCCGTTACAATCTTACCCAGCCTTTTATGCTGAGGGATGAAAAGGTTCCCGTGGAAAGGATGGAATATTTCATAAAATCTTTTCAGATGGAGGATTTTCTGGATAGGGATATAAAAAATCTCTCTGGAGGAGAAAAAGCCAAGATACAGTTTATACGGACACTTCTTTTCCAGAATGATTTTGTACTTATGGATGAACCAACAGCAAGTATGGACAGAAAATCCACCCATCTTGTAGAAGAACTTCTTATAAAAGAAAAAGAGTCAGGAAAAGGAATTATAATAGTTACCCATGATTTTATGCAGGCAGAGAAGATAAGTGATTTTATACTGGAGATTGAAGACACTCAAATTAGCATAAAAGAAAAATAGAAAAGGAGCAAAACGATGAAAGAAAACTTTACCCATTTCAACTCTTCAGGACGTGCCGTTATGGTAGACGTATCTGAAAAAAATACCACTGTCCGTACAGCGAGGGCATCGGGGAAAATATTTATGGAAAAGGAAACCCTTCAGGCTGTCAGAGAAGGGAGGATGAAAAAGGGAGATGTTTTAGCTGTTGCTCAGATTGCCGGAATTATGGGAGCAAAAAAAACCAGCGAAATAATTCCTATGTGCCACAATATTTTTATCTCTAAAGCTGATTTGGATTTCGTGATTACGGAAGATCACATCCAAATTTTTTCCACTGTGAAAACAGAGGGACAGACAGGAATAGAGATGGAGGCATTAACTGCTGTTACTGCTGCTGCCCTGACC
Organism: Fusobacteriaceae bacterium; assembly: GCA_051646055.1. GTDB lineage: Bacteria > Fusobacteriota > Fusobacteriia > Fusobacteriales > Fusobacteriaceae > JAGNZR01. The sequence goes on along the minus strand of JBOFCM010000149.1, from coordinate 10,970 downwards.
ATATATGATATGTGCAAAGCGATTGATAAAAATATGAGAATAGAAGATATCAAACTTTTGGAGAAAAAAGGTGGGAAATCAGATTATAAAAGGGAGGAGTAAAATTTACTCCTCCTCTTTACTTAATGTGCTATATTTTTTTCTAAACTGATAGGGGGTATATGAATACTTCTCCTTAAAATGTGTCGAAAATTTTCCAGGACTTGGAAAATTTAACTTATGACATATATCTGTAACCGAGAGAGAGTTTTCTATCAAGAGAAGAGACCCCAATTCAAGTTTTTTATTGAGGATATATTTGGACGGAGAGACTCCAAAGTTCTTTTTAAAAATTTCTATAAGATTATTTTTATTAAATCCAAATATATTTTGAAGTTCTGGAATAGTGATTCCTTTTTCCAGGTTAGAGTCAATATACTCCACTATTTTTAAAAGATTGTTTTCAGAAATGACATTAAAATCCAGATTACTTTCTTCCCCTATAATCTGAAGAGCTATTTTGGTCAGAAAATTCAGCACCAGAAGTCTATTGTTTTTTAGAAGACTGAGATTAGCAAAAAGCTTAAAAGAATTTTCATCTATCTTCCAGAGAACTTTTTTCATAAAAATTTCTCCTGTAGAGATATTGAGATCCTTAAAAAATTTTTCCTTTATGTGCACAGTCAGATAATTCACATCATTGGTTAAAACCTTATATTGTCCTAGAGAAATTCCCTTTGTTATAAGTGCTTCACTCTCGTTGAGAATAATCGTATCTTTTTTAAAGCCTATCTGCCCCTTCTCACAGAATCTTATAGTCAGTCCGAAGCTAGAAAAAAGCGAAGGATTGAATTCGTGAAAAAAATTTTTCTTAATCAAAATAATATCACAGTGCTCATCTGAATATATCTCATAAAAATCTTTTTCTTCTGAAAAATACTGGAGTTGTTCATGGAACATTTCACGATTGATATCATAGACATTGGATATTAAAACAGCATTCTTCCTTAAAAATTTGACCACAGATTGAGAATAATAGGGACTATTTTTTTCTATAAAGTCAATGCTCTGGAAAGTATCCATTCCGTAGACACTTCTGTTTCTACAGTATTCGAGAGCCAATTTTAAATTTTTTTCCTTAGTTTTATTAGTTAAAAAAATAACTGATTCCTTGCGAGTCAGTATCCCGTAAATATTAAAATCTTTATCTATAGCTTTCTGATGAAAATAAACCACTATCTCAAGATGATCCTCTAATGTGAATTCCTGTATGCTTTCTATAAAATATTTGTACAGATTGACCACTTTGAGGTATTGATAATAAAGTTCTCTGTTATGGTCTTTTATAAGCTTTTCCAGTTTGGAAACTATTTTCTCATTCATTTTTTACCCCATTTTTTTATATAATCCAAATATGAATATACTCTTTTTTTAGTTTTTTATCTACTTATTTTTTCAGATTTCTGAAAAAAATACTTTTTTTCATTTTTTTTCCGGATTTTTTAACTCTTTATCATAATAATTTTATTTTTTATTGTTCAAATTTTGGAAATATTCCCATATATATTGAAAAACAGATATATTTTTTCATGAAAAAAAGTGACCAATATATATATTTTACTTTTTTTAAAGAGTATATAATTGACCGTGGATTATATTTTATCATATAGGAGGAGAAAATTGAGTATTAAAGTTAACAGAAAAGAGTACCCTTATTCTGCAAATACCCTTGTTCTAGATTTTCTAAAAAATCTAGATATCTCTGTTCCAACTTTTTGCCACGATTCTAGAATAGCTCACAAAGAGCAGGAGTGTGGAATCTGTGTTGTGGAGATCAATGGTACTTTAAAAAAAGCATGTGAAACTGTTATTGAAGACAATATGATAATCAAAACTCATAGTGATCTTGTTATTTCAGAAAGAAAAAATATTCTAGAGGGAATAATAAGTAATCATTCTCTAGATTGCCTTGGATGTGAAAAATCTGGAGAGTGTAAGTTACAAGATTATTGCTATGAATATGAGGTTCACCAGAGTATAAACACTTGCAAAGAAGATTTGGATTTAGATTCTTCCAATCCATTTTACACTATAAATCCTAATAAATGTATAGCTTGTGGAAAATGTGTAGCTGTATGTACAGAACTTCAGGGAAGTGACATTTTAGAACTTACTGAAGAAAATGGAAAAAGATATGTTAGAGCAAAAAACTCTTCAAAAGTTAATAACACAAAATGCCTTTCTTGTGGAAACTGTGTAAGTGTATGTCCTGTAGGAGCACTTCTTCCAAAAGGAAAAGAGGAGTTTAGAGTTTGGGAAACAGAAAGTGTAAGAACTACATGTTCATATTGTGGTGTAGGTTGCCAGATAGATTTTATGACAAAAGATAATAAAATAGTGGATGCAAAACCTGCAAACATAGCTCCAAACGATGGACTTCTTTGCGTTAAAGGTAAATTTGGATTCAGTTTTGTAAATCACCCTGATCGTCTGAAGACTCCTTATCTTAAAAAAGATGGAAAGCTTCAGCCAGCAACATGGGAAGAGGCTTATGGATTTATAAAAAACAAGATGACAGAAATCAAAAATAACTACGGAGCTGACGCTTTTGGTGGATTGACTTCTGCAAGATGTACAAACGAAGATAACTTCATTTTTCAAAAGCTTTTTAGAGCAGTTATCGGAACAAACAATGTAGATCATTGTGCCCGTCTCTGACACAGCTCAACAGTTGCCGGGTTAGCAACTACATTAGGAAGCGGAGCTATGACTAACAGTATAGAGGAAGTTGTAGATTCAAAAGTTATTTTCATAATAGGATCGAATCCAGTTGAGAATCATCCTGTTATTGGAGCTAAGATAAGAACTGCTAAAGCAAATGGCGCAAAAGTGATTGTTGCCGACCCAAGAATGATTCCTTTAGCAGAAGATGCAGATGTATTTTTACAGCTTAAATTGGGAAGCAATATAGCTCTTATAAATGGTATGGTGCATGTCATTATAAAAGAGAATCTGTATAACAAAGAGTATGTAGAAAAGCACACCGAAAATTTCAATCAGTTAAAAGATACTGTGGAGAAATATACTCCTGAACATGTTGCTGAACTTTGTGGAATCAAAGCAGAGGACATTGTAAAAGCTGCAAGAATTTATGCAAGTGATGTGGCATCTATATTCTATGCAATGGGAATCACCCAGCATAAGCATGGAACAAATGGAGTAATGAGTCTTTCCAACCTAGCTCTTCTATGTGGAAACATAGGAGTTAAGTTCGGAGGAATAAATCCTCTTAGAGGGCAAAACAATGTACAGGGTTCATGTGATATGGGAGGACTTCCAGATTCATTCCCTGGTTACCAAAAAGTTTACAATGATGAGATAAGAGCCAAGTTCGAAAAAGAGTGGAATACAAAACTGGAATCTAGAGTTGGATACACTATTCCAGAGATGATGCATAGAGCTTCCCATGGAGATCTTAAATGTCTGTATATAATGGGAGAAAATCCAATGGTTTCTGATCCAGATATTCATCATATACAGCATGCTCTAGAAACTTTAGATCTTCTGATTGTTCAGGATATCTTCATGACAGAGACTGCACAGTTAGCAGATGTTGTTCTTCCTGCCCTTTCTTTTGCAGAAAAAAATGGAACTTTTACCAATACAGAGAGAAGAGTCCAAAGAGTCAGAGAGGTTGTTAAAAACAACAATGTCCTTCCAGACTGGAAAATCATAAATGACATAATGAATCTTTTGGGTTACGAAGGAATTTATGCAGATGCTGAAGAGATTACTGCTGAAATTGCAAATCTTACTCCTCAATATGCAGGTCTGACATACGATTTAATAGAAAACATTGGAGTTGCTTGGCCTATAATAGGTGAAGAAAATGAAGTTGGAACACCTATACTTCATACTACTGGACCTATGAGAGGAAAAGGAGCTTTCCTTCCAAGTGAACAGGAGATGCTGGGAGAAAATCAGTGTTCTCAGTACCCTTATCTTCTTACTAACGGAAGAAATATTTATCATTATCACACTAGAACTATGACAGGTCGTGTTCCTGGTTTAAATGAAAAATCTCCTGAGTCATATATTGAGATAAATCCTGAAACAATGAGAAAATTAAATATCGAACATGAAGAGATGGTAAAAGTAACATCCAGAAGAGGAGAGATTAGAACTAAGGTTGTTTCTACTCCTGGAATCTTAGAAGATTTATTCTTTATGCCATTTCACTTTGCAGAGGGAGCCTGTAATGTTCTTACAGGAGCTGATCACATCGATGAAAGATCAGGGATTCCTGAATTAAAAGTTACAGCAGTTAAAATAGAGAAAATAGTTTGATTTGGAGGATTTATGATTTTTGAAATAGAGATAGATGGAGTTTTAACAGGGATAGAATCTCAGCAGACTATTCTAGAAAGGTGTATTGAGATGGGAATTAAAATCCCTACTCTCTGTCATCATGAAGATTTAGGAACCCAAAAAGTCTGTGGTATCTGTGTCATAGAGTGTAATGGGAATTTTATAAAATCTTGTGAAAGTTATCCACATGAGGGAATGGTTATCAAAACTAACTCTCTTTTAATAGAGGAAAAAAGAAAAGAGATATTGGAAAATATAATGAGTACTCACCCTAATCACTGCTTGACTTGTGAGAAATCTCAAGGAGATTGCCAACTTCAAGATCTCTGTTATGACTATAAAATTATCAATAGAAATACTCAAGAGATAAAAAAATATGAGATTGATAACTCTTCAACTGGATTGACAAGAGATCTTAATAAGTGTATCCTTTGTGAAAAATGTGTCGCTGTTTGCCAAGATGTTCAAGGAATCGCTGTTTATAAGATAGTTGAAAAAAATGGTGTCAAAGAGATTGGAATAAGAGGTGGAGAACTTTTAAAAGATTCTAAATGTATCGCCTGTGGTCAATGTGTAAAAGTTTGTCCGGTAGGTGCACTTACTGAAAAAAATCATGTTCTCAAGTTAAATAAACTACTCAAAAATTCTGACAAACATATTATTATTCAGATGGCTCCTGCTATAAAGCATACAATCGGAGAGGAGTTTTTCATAAAACCTGGAGTTGATACAACTTCTAAAATGGTTGCAGCTCTAAAAAAGTTAGGATTCGATAAAGTCTTCAGTACAGATTTTTCTGCCGATGTAACTATTATGGAAGAGGGAACAGAGCTTATCCATAGAATCACAGAAAACTCTGAGAACCTTCCTATGTTCACATCTTGTTGCCCAGGTTGGGTCAACTATGTAGAGCAATCTCATCCTAACTTTATTCCTAATCTCTCTAGCTGTAAATCTCCACAACAGATGTTTGGAGCTCTTGCAAAATCTTACTATGCTAAAACTATGAATATTCCTAAAGAGGATATCTATGTAGTTTCAATCATGCCTTGTACTGCAAAAAAAGGTGAAATTGAAAGAGAAGAGATGCAAGAAAACGGAATAAAAGATGTAGATCTTGTTATCACCACAAGAGAGTTTGCAAAATTAATAAAAATGAATGATATTGACTTTTTATCTCTTCCTGACAACTTAACTTACGATTCTTTTATGGGACTTGGATCAAGTGCTGGTAGAATATTCGGAACTTCTGGCGGAGTTATGGAAGCTGCACTCCGTACTGTTTCTCATGTTTTAAGTAATGGTGAGCTTTCTCCTCTTGAATTTAAAGAATTAAGAGGTTTTCAAAATGTTAAATCTACAGAGGTTGTCATCGGAGACAAAACAATAAAAGTTGCTGTAGTCAATGGTATCGATTCTTCAAAGGCGCTTTTAGATTCAATAGAAAAAAAAGAGATACATTTTGATTTTATTGAAGTAATGGCTTGCTATGGTGGTTGTATTAGTGGAGGAGGAGCTCCTATTCCTGATAATCTAACTATTAGAAAAGAGAGAATGAAGGGAATGCACTCTTTCGATTCAGGTTCAACACTTAGAAAATCCCATGAAAATATCGAGGTTCAAAATCTTTATAAAAACTATTTAGGAGAGCCTTGTGGACATAAGAGCCACCATATACTTCACACCACATATTCCGATAAATCTGACAAAAATTAAGTGAAACTGGGAGAACTTTTTTGAAAGTTCTCCCATAAATTTTATGGAAAAAGGAGATAATATATCATGGAAAAGAAAACAATAGAAATTAAAACGAATTTTAATAATATGGACTTCATAGATCACAGCTATATCTATTCTCTTCTGGAGAATTTTTCCAAAGTGGAAGATACTCAGATTGATATTGTTTTAGAAAAAGTTCGAAGTCGTAAAAAAATAACTCCTGAAGATGTTATGATTCTCCTGGCTACAGACAAAAAAGAACATTTAGAAGAGATATTTAAAATGGCCGGCCAAATAAAAAAAGAAATCTACGGTCATAGAATCGTGGTATTTGCTCCTCTCTATATTAGCAACTTCTGTGTCAATAATTGTGTTTATTGTGGTTATAGAAGAGACAATCATTTTCCTAGAAGAAAACTTACCATGGAAGAGATTCAGGAAGAGGTAAAACTTCTTGAAAAAATGGGACATAAAAGGCTTGCCTTAGAGATAGGAGAGGACCCTATAAACTGTGATATGGACTATATAGTCCATGCAATTAAAGCCATCTACTCCACCAAATCTGACAAGGGAGCTATCAGAAGAATAAATGCCAACGTAGCTGCTACTAGTATTGAAAATTATAAAAAACTGAAAGAAGCAGATATTGGAACATATATTCTTTTTCAAGAAACTTATCATAGACCTACCTATGAAAAAATGCATCCTAATTCTCTCAAAGGAGACTATCTTTACCATCTCAATGCTTTTTCTAGGGCTATGGAGGCTGGAATAGACGATGTGGGAGCAGGAGTTTTATTCGGTCTTTCAGATTGGAAATTTGAGGTTCTCGGACTTATGCTACATAACGAATATTTGGAAAAAACTTACGGAGTAGGGTTTCATACAATTTCAGTTCCCAGAATGAAAAAAGCTGATGGAGTTAGCTTAGAGCAATTTCCATATATGATTGATGATGAAATTTTCAAAAAAATAGTTGCCATTTTAAGGATAGCTGTTCCTTATACAGGGCTTATTTTATCTACGAGAGAGGCTGCTGAATTAAGAAGAGAGGTTATTAAATATGGAGTTTCTCAGATAAGTGCAGGTTCTTGTACTGGAGTAGGAGGATATAAAGATGAAGCTGAAGATGTTGAAAGTGGTCAATTCCAGGTAGAAGACCACAGAACTCCTTTAGAAATTTTAAAAGAGCTTGTAGATGATGGTTATCTTCCAAGCTATTGTACAGCATGTTATCGTTCTGGAAGAACAGGAGATCGATTTATGCAACTAGCTAAGTCTGGGAATATACAAAATGTTTGTCAGCCCAATGCTCTTATGACTCTCACTGAATACGCTATGGACTATGGAGACAGTGAACTTCAAGAAAAAGTCTTCAAAATTGTTGAAAGAGAAATTGGAAAAATAGCGAGAGAAGATATACAGAATTATACTCGTAAAAGTATCCAAAAAATAAAAAATGGAGAAAGAGATTTTTTTATTTAAAAAAAAAGCCAAAATTTGGCTTTTTTTAATTTTTTATATATCTTAGGAATATAATTTCAAAGTTGAAAGAAGGGAGTTCCTCATCTCCTCCCTCAATTCAGGAGGAGATAAAATTTCTGCATTCTCCATAAAAGGAAGAAAATAAATTTTTGCATTTTCATTGGACATTTCAAAGGAGTAGATATTTCCCTCACGTTTTTTAAGTTTAGGTTTATAGTTAGTGATTCCTTTTAGAAAACCCTCTCCCTTTGGACTCAGTTTTACTTTTACTATATTTCCATATCCGAGAAAAGGATCAAAATTTTTCTTCACCATCTCTATATATTTCTTATCATAGAAATCAATTTTTTCTTGAAGTATTCCCCCTACAGCGAGATCTTTCAGTTTAAAGTTTAGATATTTTTTTTCTTCACAGTGATAGCAGAAAAGAAAATTCTCATCTCCCTGCTCTTCACGTTTTATGAAATAGGGATTTACTGTATAGACCTCTCCATAGTAGATAATTTTCATTTTACATTTTCTATCTATGGCATCCAATATCTCCAGGACCCTATCCATAAAAACGAAAATCTCTCTCTGATATTTAAATTTTGAAGTATAGAGCTCAAAAAGATTTCTGAAAAATTCAGCTTCATTTTCTACACCGTTCTCTCGCAGTATATCATAATAGATAGTTTCATTGGCACTGTTCAGATCGAACTGAATAATTTTTTTCTGAATTCCTGTACTGTTTTCTATAAGTTTATGGATATCCATGTTTTTCTCATATTTAAGTTTATCCAGAATATAGTTGCATAGCCTGTTACTGTTTATTCCAAACTCTTCCACGTCTTTTCCGATAAGTCTCCAAATATCTTCAGACAGGGTTACTCTTATTTTTTTCATATACTGCATCTCCCCTCATAGCTTCATACTCTTCAAGAGCCGCCACTGCTTCTCCACCTAAAGGTATTATACACGAGAGATTGAAAATTGTCATCAGTCCAAGCCCCAAATCTGCAAGAGACCAGACGAAATAGTTTTCTCCTGTTCCTCCCATAAATACCATGGCTATCATAAGGAGATTAAAAACTGTCAGCCCATTTTTTTTCTGAGTAAAATAAGCTAGGGCAGTTTTCCCATAAAAAGCCACTCCTAAAATCGTGGAAAAAGAGAATAGGAAAAGAATAAGAGTTACAAAAGGTTTTCCAACCCAACCTAGATGGTATACCATGGCATTCTGGAAAAGAGCCACTCCTGTCAGACCTTCTCCACCTTTTCCGAGGAGGATAACAAGAGCTGTTGCACTACATATTAAAAGTGTATCAACAAAAACACCAAGCATCTGTACCATTCCCTGCTCAGCCGGATGGTCAACTTCCGAAACTGCCGCTGCATAGGTTGAGTTTCCGCTTCCCGCTTCATTGGAAAAGAGTCCTCTTTTTATCCCCAGCATAAGTGCTCCTCCTACAGTTCCTCCCACTGCTTCTCCTATACCAAAGGCTGAAAGGACTATCTCTCTGAAAACTCCAGGGATATAGGCAGCATTTTTTAAAATTATAAAAAATGAAACCATAAGATACAGACCTGCCATAATAGGTACTAGTGTATTTAGAAACCCTATTATCTTATCCTTTTTACCTAACAGAAGAAGAGCTGTAAGAGCTGTAAGGAGATAAGCTATCCAATTTCCCATAGAAGGAATACTCATCTTCAGAGAAGATGTTATTGTGTTGGCCATTACCTGAGTAACTCCAAAGTAGCAGAGTATACTGGAAAGGGCAAAGAGCATGGCAAACTTCTTGCTACCAGTTTTTTTCTCTATTATCCAAGGAGTTCCTCCTCTGTATTTACCGCCTTTTCCATCTCTATAAATTACTGCTAGAACAGACTCTACAAAAGCTGTGGAACTTCCAAGAAAAGCTACTAGCCACATCCAGAAAATTGAACCTGGACCTCCGATAGATATAGCTGCTACCACTCCCACAACATTTCCCGCTCCTACTCTGCACGCAGTTCCCAAACAGAAACTCTGGAAAGGAGTTATCCCTTTATCATTTCCCTCTTCCTGTTTTCTGAAAAGAATTTCTCCCACATTTTTAAGAAACCTTATCTGTATAAATTTAGTTTTCCATGTGAAATATAGAGCACTGCCTACAAGCATTACCACCAGTATATTTTTTTCCCACATGAAAAAATTAGCTTTCTCAACAATTTTTTCTATTAAACCCATTACCATAAGGTACCTCCTGAAAATTTTATTTAAATAATGATATCATTTCGGGAGATAAATTTATAGATAACAGTTTTATTATTTTTTTGTTCGCTTTTTATAATTTTAATTTGCATCACCATTCTACCTTTTCATTCTAATTACAAGGTTAAATTATTGACAACAGGAAAATTATAATGTATAAGTTATATTGTTTTTTTGTTCGGATGAAACTAAAAAAGGAATTATGAAAAGTTTTCAGAAGATATATTTAATAGAATAGGTGAGGTGAGTTATGACAAATTTAAAATATGTTTTCAAAGGTTATTCAGAATCTTTTTCCATAATTGAGCGGAAAGAGCTTAAACTCTTCTATATGCTCCCAGGGCTTCTGTCCCTTCTTTTAATTTTTCTGCTCTACTATTTAAGTACCCGAATAAGTTTCAGTCTTTTCAACCAGCTGGGTTCCGCCATAAATTTACAGGAATACAGCAAGCTTGCTTATTATCTTTTAAAGATATTGGTGGCAGTAATTGTATTTTTGGTTTACTTTCTTATTTATAAGGGACTTATTCTAGTTCTTCTCTCTCCTTTTCTCAGCTATATCTCTGAGCAGGTAGAGGAGGATAAAACTGGAGTAGAGAGCAATTTTTCTTTAAAGCAGAATATAAAATTTATAGGAAGAGGTATAGTAGTTTCCAGCAAATATCTTCTTTTTGAAATTTCAGGAACAATCCTTATACTCTTACTCGGATTCCTACCACTAGTGAATCTTCTTACTCCCGGGTTACTTATATTGCTACAGGGGTTCTTTGCTGGAGCATCTATAATAGACTATACTCTGGAGCGAAGAGGAATGAACTCAACTCAGTCCCTGGTTTTTGTAAAGAGAAATTTCCTCTTTACTGCCCTTAACGGAATTATCTTTATTCTGTTCTTTATGCTACCCCTTATAGGAATGTTTATGGCTCCTCTGGTGAGCTGTGTCGCCATCACCAGAGGAACTCTCCTACTTCTAGAAGATAAAAAATAATTTTACCACACTGCCCTGGAAGATGCTCCATAACCTGAGGTCACAGAATAATATTTGGTATCTGCTATTTTTCCACCATAGGTAAGTATCATTCCCTTGGTTGCCTGGATAGCAGCAGTACTGTTAGCATTTTTCTCCACATAGTTATAGGCCTGGTATTTGGTTGTGTCATCTACATCATAGCTTCCTTTTCCC
>JBOFCM010000148.1:0-1969 GCA_051646055.1 Fusobacteriaceae bacterium | reverse complement strand
TCAAATTCACATCTATAATATCATCAAACTCATCTACCGATATCTCTGTGATAGATTTTTTAAAACTGGAAATAGCTCCATTATTTATAAGAATGTGGACAGCTCCATATTTTGAAATAATTTTCTCAAAAGCAGTTTTAATTTCCTGCTCTGATTTTAAATCTACCTTGATAAAATCTATACCTTCTGAGAGCTCTCTATGTTTAGAGATATCTAAAGCTATAACTTTGTATCCAGCTTCAAAAAAGCCTTCAGAAAGATGGTACCCTATCCCCCCTGTTCCTCCAGTGATTATACAGACTTTGCTGTTTTTTTCTTCCATAAGATTTCCCTCCTATCAATCAACATTGAATAAAGATTTTTTAGGTTTTCTATTTTTAAATTAAAACCATTTATCTCTTTTTTTATGCACTCTATTTTTTCTTCAACCCAGGTTTCATCTTCAATATATATTTTCATGTTATAGGGATATGTTTTTAAGAGTTCCCACTTTCCGCTTCAAACTCCATAAGTTCTCCTAAACATAAGTTTCATGATTTATCATCTAAAAAACCTGGAAAAAACTGATTCTGTCTGATGGAATTTTCAAACCTTCTGACAAGGTTTCATTTTTTAGAATATTATTAAATTATTTTCTGCATCCCCAGTGGTATAGAAGCTGTAAAGATTATTCAAGGCAGATTGGACCATATCTGAAACTGCTTGATCAGTATAAAATGCCTGATGGGAAGTTACCATTACATTTTTCATAGAGATTAATTCCTTTAGAGTTTCATGATGGAAGTTACCATCCCTGTAATCTTTATGAAAAATACCTACCTCTCCCTCTATCGTGTCAAGAGCAGCAGCACCTATTTTTCCATTTTTCAAATATTTTAAAAGTGCCCCATTATTTATCAGTTCACCCCTTGCTGTATTTATTATGATAACGCCCTCTTTCATTTTATCCAAGGTTGCTTCATCGATAATATATCTGTTTTCTCCTGTCAGCGGAGTATGAAGAGATATAATATCACTATTTTTTAAGAGTTCGTCTAATGATACGTAATTAAAATTTTCTTCATTTGGAAAGAGATCATAGACTAACACTTCCGCTCCTAAAGACTTGAATGCATTGACAACAATTTTACCTATTTTCCCAGCTCCTATAATACCTACCTTTTTATTTCTAATTTCTCCCCCTATTAACCCTTTTAAAGAAAAATTATATTCCTTAACATTAGAAAAAGTCTCTGGGATTTTTCTTAACAGGAGTAAAGCTGTCATTAATGTGAATTCAGCAACAGAATAAGGAGAATAGGTTGAATTACTCACTTTTATTCCTAATTCTTTAGCTTTTTTTAAATCAATATTATTATAACCTGTACTTCTACTAGCTATATATTTTATTCCAAAGGATTTCAAAGCTGTTAAAACCTCACTGTTAACAGTGCAGTTTCCTAAAAAAGTTACCATGTCATAACCCTTAGCCATAACTACAGATTTCGGGTTAAGACTTCCCTCATGAAAATTTACCTCTATATTTAATTCTTTACTATATTTTTCAAAAAAAATTTTCTCATCTTCTCTTGCTGCAAATGCTATCACTTTCATATTTTTTATCCCACATCCAGTTCATCAATGTCTATCTCTTCCAAAATTTCCTTTAGGGCTTTCAGTTCTTCCTTGGAAAGTGTGATCCCTTTTCCCATTTTCTCATGGTTTTCATCCCAGTCACGAATATCAATTTTTCCTTTTCTGTTATTCCAAGAGACAATATTTACCTCTCTGGTCCAACCCTTGGAACTTTCTCCTATAACTCCAAGTTTTTCCAGTATATCAAATTTTATTTCTGCCATAAGATTTCCCTCCGTATCTAAAAAAATCCAGTTTCAGTGTAAAAAACAACTTTTCAATTACCACTGTTAATTTTAGAATACCTTATAAATCAATTATTTTCAAGGTTCCCTCTTTTTCTTTCATCATTTTT
>JBOFCM010000147.1:0-30149 GCA_051646055.1 Fusobacteriaceae bacterium | reverse complement strand
TCTCCTACAACTTCAATTCCCGGAAGGGCATCAGCAAAGGCTTGAATTCCTCTAGCTCCCCCTCCTGACCAAAGCATATTTCCAAATATTCCAAGATATCTATTTTTAAGCCCATAGTTCTGAAGTTTGGAAAGAATTGGTTCTATCTTTGGATACAGCGCATTATTGTGAGCACATGACCCTATTATAAGTCCCTTATATTTCCAAATATCACTGATGATAAATGATGAGTCTGTTTTAGAGGCATCATAGACTTTTACATTAGGAACTCCTTGGATTCCAAGCTCTCTTGCCAGGGCTTCTGCCATTTTTGCAGTATTTCCATACATAGATCCATAAACAATAACTACCCCTAACTCATCTGGGATAAAGTTAGCCCAATTGTAAAAATGGTTTATCACTCTCGCGATATCTTTTCTCCAGATTATTCCGTGAGATGGACAGATATATTTTATTTCAAGAACTCCAAGTTTTTTTATAGCATTGCTTGTCTGAACTCCAAATTTCCCAACTATATTTGAGTAGTATCTTCTCATCTCATTCTCATATCTACTTATATCCAACTGATCATCGAAAATTCCTCCATCCAATGCTCCGAAGCTTCCAAAAGCATCATTAGAAAAAAGAATTTTATCTGTTGTATCATAAGTAACCATAGATTCAGGCCAATGTACCATGGGAATCATTGCAAAAGTAAGCTTGTGGTAGCCTAAATCTAGAATATCCCCCTCTTTAATCTCCTGGAATTTTTCCACATCGAAAGTAGGGTAAAAAGCTTTTATCATATCTAAAGTTTTTTTATTTCCTACAACTTTTACCTCAGGATAAAATTTTACAAGATCGGCAAGGGATCCTGAATGATCAGGTTCCATATGATTTACAATTATATAGTCCAGCTTTTTCCCCATTAGAGTTTTCTCTATCTTATCAAAGTAACTTGACTCAGATCCGAACTCTACAGTATCTATAACACAAGTTTTCTCATCATTGATAAGGTACGAGTTATATGTTACTCCCTCAGGAAGAGGTATATAGTTTTCAAATCTCTCAGTTTTTCTATCGTTTACACCAATCCAAAAAACTTTTTCAGTAATTTTTGTACAGAAATACATATTTCTTTTCCCTCCGTTTATTTTAATGTTTTTTATACGAGAAAATTATAGTGCAAAATAGACGAATTGTCAAAATAAATGTAATAATTTCAAAATAGTTTCTATATTATCTCTAATATACTGTAATTCTGTTTATTTTTCCTCTAATTGTGATATAATCTCCTTAATAATTTTATTGTGAGGTGTTTTATGAATCCGGTTTTTTTAAAGATTGGTCCTATTAAAATCTATTACTACGGACTTATGTATGCTATCTCTTTCTTTTTAGGAATTGAGATTGCCAAATATTTTGGTAAAAAAAGAGGAATTTCCTCAGAAACAGTAGAAAATTATGCTTTTGTCGCCATGATTTCTGGACTATTGGGAGGAAGACTCTACTATGTACTTTTTAATTTCAGTTATTACTTTTCAAACCCAGCTAAAATTCTTGCTGTATGGGAAGGTGGGATGGCCATCCATGGGGGAATCATAGGAGGAATTATCGGAACTCTTATCTATGGAAAAATTAAAAGGGTTAACCCTTTTCTTCTTGGGGATATTGCTGCTCCAGCTCTTATTTTGGGACAAGCCCTGGGGAGAATTGGAAATTTCATGAACGGAGAAGTTCACGGGGTCCCTACTTTCACTCCTTTTTCTGTTATCTTTTCTTTTCAGCCTCGATTTACAGAATGGTTTCAAAAATATCTTTCTCTTCCCACTGTAGAGCAGATGAATTATCAAGAATTAGTGTCCTGGGGAATAACTTTTCCAGAATCATCTCCTGCTGGAGCTGAATTTCCTGGATTACCTCTACATCCAGCTATGCTCTATGAGGGTATTTTAAATTTTATCGCTTTTCTTCTGCTCTCCTATGTTCTTCAGAAAAAAGCAGATCTTCCAGCTGGAACTATCTGGTGGAGTTATATAATTATTTACAGCTGCAACAGAATCTTCATTAGTTTTTTCAGAGCCGAAGATCTCATGATTGGCGCTTTCCGTGCTCCTCATCTTGTAAGTTTGGTTATGATTCTGATTTCTGGTATCATACTTTTCAATATCAATAAAAAGAAAAATTAGAGCAAAAGAGGGAGATTTTAAAAATCTCCCTCTTTAATTAGTTTCTTCCCAAAATCAAATTTAACAATCTCTTTAATAAACCTTGTTCTCTGTAATCAAATGTCCCTATATTAGTTTTTAATTTTATCACAACTGCCTCCAATAAGCCTTCTTCTTGTTTTTATTATAATCCTAAATATTAATTTTTTCAACTTTTTTAATTGAAATTAATATTTTTGTTTAATTTTTCCTAATTCCATTCTTTTAAAAATTGTTCAACAAACTCCCTCATAAAGCAATCCCTCTCTCCTGCCAATGCTTTTCCTCCCTCTGTATTACAAAGATCTTTCAAAAGAAAAAGTTTTTCATAAAAATGGTAAAGAGAGTCGCTTCCATCACTATTTTCCGGTAGATACATAGCTCGTCCCTTATAGCCTCCATAGGCAAAGGTTCTAGCTATTCCTATGGCTCCCAAGGCATCCACCCTGTCCGCATCCTGAACTATCTTTCCCTCTTCCCTTTCAGGAATACCTCCTTTGGAAAAAGGTATGCTGCTTATTATTTTCTGTGTCTCTTCAATAAATCCTTCTGAAAATCCATGTTTTTTAAGTATTTTTTCTATTATCTCATCTCTATCCCTATCAGTATAACCAAACTTATGATCCGCCACATCATGGAGAAGAGCCGATATCTTAAGTAAAACTATATCTATATTTTTACCTCTCCCTTTTTCGATTTCATACTCTGCTATTTTCAGAGAATTTTTATAAACTCTTAGGGTATGATACCAGTCATGTCCGCTAGAATCTTTTTCCAATCTATCTTTTACCTCTCCCATTATCTGGACTATTATTTTTTCAATCTTCATTCTACCTCCCCAGTACCTTCTCTAATATTTTAGTTTAAGTTTTATTATACCACAGATATCCTTTTTATTTTTATTTTTTTTGTAATTTTGAGTCAGTTCATGAGAAAAAACTAGAAATTTCATGCTTTTAAGTATATAATAAGTTAGTTATATAAAAATTGTCGGGAGGTTTTCAATTAATGAAAAACAACGAACTTTGCAAATTATTAGGAATTAAATATCCTATAATCCAGGGAGCTATGGCCTGGATATCTGAAGGAAATCTAGCTGGACATGTTTCTAAAGCTGGCGGACTTGGAATTATAGCTGGCGGTGGAATGCCTCCAGAAATACTTAGAGAAAATATAAAAAAAGCAAAAGCTATAACTGAAAATCCTTTTGGTGTAAATCTTATGCTTATGATGGAAAATGTAGCTGAACAGATAGATGTTTGTATAGAGGAGAGGGTAGCTGTTGTAACTACAGGAGCTGGAAATCCTGGACCATATATGGAAAAACTTAAATCAGCCGGGATCAAAGTTATTCCCGTAGTAGCTTCTGTGGCTCTAGCTAAGAGAATGGAAAAAATTGGAGCTGACGCTATAATAGCTGAGGGACTTGAGGCTGGTGGACATATAGGAGAAATCACAACTATGGCTCTACTTCCTCAGGTGGCCAGAGCTATCTCTATTCCCGTTATAGGAGCGGGAGGGATTGCCAGCGGGGAACAATTTCTTGCAGCTATAGCCATGGGAGCCTCTGGAGTCCAGGTAGGTACACTGTTTCTCACTGCTGAAGAGTGTCTGATTCATGAAAATTATAAGGAGGCTATCCTTAAAGCTAAAGACAGATCTACTGTTGTAACTGGTAATTTCACTGGGCACCCTGTAAGAGTTATTGATAATAAACTTTCTAAAGCTATGTTGGAAAGAGAGAAAGCTGGAGCTCCCAAAGAAGAGATTGAGGATATGGGAAGAGGAAAACTGAGATTGGCTGTGGTAGATGGAGATATCCAGGCTGGTTCAGTTATGGCAGGACAGGTAGCTGCTATGGTAGATAAAAGAGCTACTGCAGAAGAGATACTTTCTGATCTTATAACAGGTCTCCAAAAAGCTAAAGAAGAAACAATCAAAAGAATAGATTCGTGGAACTAATCTATAATTTAAAAAAGGAGTACAGATGAAATTCTGATACTCCTTTTTTTTATATAAACAACATGGATACTCCCAAGACTGAAATTCCAGCCCCTATTACCTCTCTTCTAGTTATTTTTTCCTTGAAATAGAGTATTGATATAGGGATTATAAGTATTGGGCTTGTAGAAGCAATAGTAGTCGCTACTCCCACTTTAGCATACTTCATAGATTCCACTAAACCACAAACTCCCAGAGTAGCGGCTATAGTCCCCAGAGTTATATAGATAACTCCTTCCCTGTCCTGACTGGCTTTTTTTACATTTTTCCACTCTTTTTTATAAGTTATACAAGCTATAAAAGCTAAAATTGCCGGAATACTACGAAGCTGAGTGGTGGCAAAGGCATCATAATTCACAGATCCCATTTTAGTAAATATTATTCCCACCGATTCACCTAAAACTGCTAAAATTGCAAAGAGGAGACCTTTTTTCGAAAAATTTATCTCAACTCTATTTCCAACAGCAGGTTTTATGACCACCATCATGACCCCTGCACAAGTAATAATTATCCCCATGAGTTGTTTTATCGCAAGCTTCTCTCCCAAAAATATAAATCCAAAAAGAGAAACCAATATAGGGGACAGACTCATAAGTACCAGAGTAACTCTTGCTCCTATAAGATTATATGCCCGATAGAGAAAAAAATCTCCTATAAAAAGACCCATCATTCCAGAGATTGAAAGATAAAACACCATATTCTTTGTTGCATCTATGGGAAGAGGAAGTCCTCTTGTAACCGTTGTAATTCCCATAAGTATCACCATGGCTATTATCAGCCTTATGATATTCACACTCATTCCATTCACTTTTTTTGACGCCTTTTCAAACATTACTGAACTACCCACCCAGCCAAAGGCTGCAACCATTGCAAAAAGTTCCCCAATATAATTCATTTCTAACCCCTTTTTTTGACTTTTTAAATACCTAGAGATTATATCAGAGTTATAATGGAACTTCTATATTTTTTTAATCAGAACTTATTTTTCTGTGTGCAATTTCAAACTCTATTTTCTCTTCTTTCATGGATGCCTTAACCGTGTCTCTCTCTCTAATTTTTCCTGAAATTATATCTCTAGCTAGAGAGGTTTCAATCTCCTTCTGAATATATCTTCTCAGTGGACGGGCTCCGTAAGCGGGATCATAGGAGTTTTCAGCTAGATACTGGATTACCTCTTCACTGAAACTTATCTGAATACTTTGATTCTTAAGTTTCTCTGACACACCTTTTAAAAGAGTTTTTACTATCTCTTTTATGGATTCGAAACCTAGAGATTTAAAAGTTATTATATCGTCAATACGATTGAGAAATTCTGGTTTAAATTGATTTTTCATTATTTCCATAACTTTTCCCCTAGTTTCTAAGGATAGCTCAGGGTCTTGAAGTATAAAAGAACTTCCTATATTGGAAGTCATAATTATGAGAGTATTTTTAAAGCTTACTATTCTTCCCTGTCCATCAGTAAGTCTTCCATCATCCAAAACCTGAAGAAGCACATTAAAAATATCTCCGTGAGCTTTTTCTATCTCATCGAAAAGTATTACAGAGTAGGGTTTTCTCCTTATAGCCTCCGTAAGCTGTCCTCCCTCCTCATAGCCTACGTACCCTGGAGGAGCACCAATAAGTCTGGTTACAGAAAATTTATCCATATATTCACTCATATCTATTCTCACTATATTTTCTTCATCGTCAAAAAGATTCAGAGCAAGTGCCTTTGCCAAATAGGTTTTCCCCACTCCTGTAGGCCCCAGAAAAATAAATGATCCCATGGGTCTGTTTTCATCTTTGAGTCCCGCACGGGATCTCAAAACAGTTTCTGATACTGCTCTAACAGCTTCATCCTGTCCCTTTACCGATTCCTTCAGATGATCTTCCAGGTGAAGAAGTTTTTCTCTTTCTGTAGCTAATAGTTTAGATACAGGTATCCCCGTCCACTTGGAAATTATTTCAGTTATCTCTTCAGCTGTAACCTCTTGACGATAAATGGAATTCTCTTTTTCGCTATTTTCCTGAAGTTTTTTCTCCTGTTCAAGAAGCTCTTTCTCCAAAGTCGCAAGCTTTCCATATTTCAACTCTGCTAGTTTATCCAGATTATATTCACGCTCTGCAGCTTCTATCTGAAGTCTAACTTTATCTATCTGGGTTTTTATATCCTGTACTCTTGCAATATCTCTTTTTTCCAGGTCCCATTCAGCCTTCAAGGAATCTTTCTGAAAATTTATCTCGCTCAGCTCTTTCTCCAAAATTGCCAGCCGCTCCTTTGACTCTTGATCTTTTTCACGCTTCAAAGCTTCCCTCTCTATTTCCAATTGAAGAGCTTTCCTTGTGAGTGTGTCCAGTTCTGCAGGCATAGAGTCTATTTCGGTTTTTATCATGGCTGCTGCTTCATCTATGAGGTCTATGGCCTTATCGGGAAGATTTCTGTCGGTTATATATCTGTCACTGAGAGCTGAAGCTGTAACTATGGCCCCGTCGGTTATCCTTATTCCGTGATAGACCTCAAATTTTTCTTTCAGCCCTCTCAGTATAGAAATGGTATCTTCCACAGTGGGTTCATCTACCATCACAATTTGGAAACGTCTTTCCAAAGCCGCATCTTTCTCAATATATTTTCTATATTCATCTATTGTTGTGGCCCCTATAACTTTTACCTCTCCCCTGGCTAGCATAGGTTTTAGTATGTTTCCAGCATCCATGGCTCCCTCTGTTTTCCCAGCTCCTACTATGGTATGAATTTCATCGATAAAAAGAATTATTCCCCCTTCAGAATTTTCTACCTCCTGCAAAACAGCTTTTAAACGTTCTTCAAACTCTCCACGGTACTTGGCACCTGCTATAAGGGCTCCCATATCTAGAGAGAAAAGTATTTTTCCTTTGAGAGAGTCTGGAACATCTCCCTTCAGTATTCTTTGGGCTATTCCCTCAGCAATAGCTGTCTTTCCTACTCCAGGGTCTCCTATGAGGATAGGGTTATTTTTAGTTCTACGGGATATAATCTGAATAGCTCTTCTGATTTCACTGTCTCTTCCTATCACCGGATCTATTTTTCCTTGTCTGGCCATTTCCACAAGGTTTTTTCCATATTTTTCTAGAACCTCATATTTTTCCTCTGGATTTTGAGAGTCAACTTTCTGAGTTCCCCTTATATCTCTTATAACATCCTGAAATCTGTTCAAATTTATTCCACACCTTTGAAGAACTTTTGTATCTTCAATGAGAGCCATAAAAATATGCTCTACGCTGACATAGGAATCCCCCATTTTTTCCATTATTTTTTCTGCAACCAGAAGTAATTTATGTGTCTGGCTGTCCAGCACAGGCTCCCCAAGATTGTTTCCACTTATTTTTGGAAATCTATCTATCTCTTCCTGAATTTTTTCCACAACATAACTGCTGTCTATATCCATTTTTTTTAAAACTCTGGGAATTAATCCGTTATTAGCTTTCAGGAGCGCAAGAGCAAGAAGCTCAGGCTTTATGCTATTTTGTCCATTCTCCAAAGCCAATTTTTGACAGCTATTAAGTGCCTCAATCGATTTTTCTGTAAATTTTTTAAAATCCATATTTTCCTCCTAAATTTATAAATAAGTAAATTTGGTTATTCCTAATAAAATTATAACATAAATTCATCTCCAAATCTTAAAGTCAGTTAATTTTTTATGAATAAAGTATAGATAAATTAAATACTTCATAATTTTTTCTATATTTCACTTGATTTAAATCTGAAAATATGAAAAAATAACATATATACATCACAATATTTTAGGAGGATTTTTATGGGACTATTTGATTTTTTTAAAAAGAAGAAAGAGGAGAACTGGTACAATATCTATTCACCATTAAATGGTAAGGTTATACCTTTATCTGAAACTCCAGACGATGCTTTTGCACAGAAAATGATTGGAGACGGATGTGCCATTGTTCCAACTGAAGGATCAATCTACTCTATCATTGAGGGAGATATCGATATTTTCGAAACTAACCATGCTGTAAGTTTTGAAGCTCCTAATGGATTAGAGATGATCGTGCACTTCGGTATCGATACTGTTAACCTTAAAGGAATGGGATTCACAAGAGTTGCTACCCCTGGAGACACTGTTAAGGTTGGAGAGGAACTTGTTAAATATGATTTAGAATATATAAAAGCCAATGCTAAATCTAGCATCACTCCTGTTATAATCAACAATATGGATATCGTTGAAAAACTTGAAATAGTTGCTACAGGAGAGGTTAAGCACGGAGATCTTCTTATGAGAGTTCTCGTAAAATAATTTATCGGGCGGAGGAATTATGAAGCATTTAGATTTAGAAAAGGTTACTTCGGAAGTTGAAAGACTTTGTATAGAAGCTAACTACTATATTGGAAAAGATGTTTTAAACACAATTAAAGATTTCCACGCGAAGGAAGAATCTCCTCTTGCTAAGACTGTTCTTGAGCAGATTATCACCAATGATGAGATTGCTATGAACGAATCAGTTCCTATGTGTCAGGACACTGGTCTTGTTGTCGTATTCCTGGAAATCGGAACAGAAGTTAAAATAGATGGAGATATCTATTCTTCGGTTCAGGAGGGAATCAGACGTGGATACGACAAGGGTTATCTAAGAAAATCTATAGTCAGACATCCTTTTGACAGAGTGAACACAAAGGATAACACTCCAGCAGTTATACACACTAAACTTGTTCCAGGATCAGATAAAGTGAAGATAATCGTCGCTCCTAAAGGCGGTGGCTCTGAAAATATGAGCGTTGTCAAGATGCTGAGACCTGCCGATGGAATAGAGGGTGTTAAAAAGTTTGTGGTTGATACTATTAAAAATGCCGGTGGAAATCCTTGTCCGCCAATTATTGTAGGAGTAGGTATTGGAGGAAGCTTTGAGAAAGCCGCTCTTATGGCTAAGGAAGCTCTTATGAGAGAGGTTTCAGACTCAAGTCCGGACTCCATAAATGCCCAGCTTGAAAAAGATCTTCTCCAGATGATAAATAAAACTGGAATAGGACCATTGGGACTAGGAGGAAGAACTACTGCCCTTGCAGTTAAAGTTGAAACCTATCCTTGTCATATAGCATCCTTACCGGTTGCAATAAATCTTAACTGCCATGCTGCAAGACACAAGGAGGTAATCCTGTAATGATAAAAATTACTACTCCTTTAACAGAAGAAACTATCAGTAAATTAAAATCTGGAGATTCAGTTCTTATCACCGGATATATATATACGGCACGTGATGCTGCCCATGCAAGACTTGTTAAACTTCTCGAAGAGGGAAAAGAGCTTCCCTTTGATGTAGAAGGTCAGATTATATATTATGTAGGTCCTACTCCTGCAAAACCTGGACAGGTTATCGGAAGTGCGGGCCCTACAACTTCTTATAGAATGGACCCTTATGCTCCGTCCCTTATGGACAGAGGCCTTAAGGGGATGATAGGAAAAGGAAAAAGAGATACTGGAGTCAAAGAAGCTATTCTAAGAAATAAAGCAGTTTATTTTGCTGCTGTGGGGGGAGCTGCCGCTCTTATAGCAAAAACAATTAAATCTGTTGAGCTTATTGCCTATGAAGACCTTGGAGCTGAAGCTATAAGAAAACTTTATGTGGAAGATTTTCCTGCTATCGTAATAAATGATGTCCATGGTGGAGATCTTTATGCCGAGGGACAAGCTAAATGGAAAATTGAAGATTAAAAGATTCGTACCATAATTTAAAATAAAAATATTTAGGGGGATTTATGTCAGTTTATGATGAGTCACTGAAATTACATGAGAAATTCAAGGGAAAAATCGAAGTTGTATCAAAAGTTCCAGTTACAAGCAAAGAGGAATTAAGTCTTGCTTACTCTCCAGGAGTTGCTGAGCCTTGCAACAGAATCGCAGCCAATGTAAACGATGTTTACAAATACACATCTAAAGGAAATATGGTAGCTGTTGTTACTGATGGTACTGCTGTTCTTGGACTTGGAGATATCGGTCCTGAAGCCGCTCTTCCAGTAATGGAGGGAAAAGCTATACTTTTTAAAAATTTTGCAGGGGTCGATGCTTTTCCAATCTGCTTAGACACTAAAGATACTGAAGAGATTATTAAAGCAGTTAAACTTATAGCTCCTGGATTCGGAGGAATCAATCTTGAGGATATCTCTGCACCAAGATGTATCGAAATTGAAAGAAGACTGAAAGAAGAACTGGATATTCCAGTATTTCACGATGATCAGCACGGGACAGCTATAGTTACAGTTGCTGCTATTATCAATTCTTACAAGCTTTTAAAAGAGAAAAATCTTTCCACTGCAAAGGTTGTTATAAACGGTGCAGGAGCTGCAGGAAGTTCTATTGCTAAACTTATCAGAGATTTAGGAGTAGGAGAGATCCTTATCCTAGACAGAAAGGGAATCATCAGAAAATCAGAGATGGAATCTTATGACTTCTCTAAAAAAGAGTTAGCTGAAATTACGAATCCAAATGATATCAAGGGAGACCTAGCTACTGCCATGGTAGGAGCAGATATTTTTGTAGGAGTTTCTGTTGCTGGAGCTCTTACTCCTGAAATGGTTAAAACTATGAACAAAGATCCTCTGATTTTTGCCATGGCAAACCCTACTCCTGAAATTATGCCTGAGCTTGCTCTGGAAGCTGGAGCTAAAATTGTAGGAACTGGAAGATCTGATTATCCTAATCAAGTTAACAACGTTCTTGCTTTCCCTGGATTATTTAAAGGAGCACTTAGAGCTGGATCTAAGAAAATCTCTGAAGAGATGAAGATGGCAGCAGCAAGAGCTATTGCTGGACTTCTTAAAGAGGAAGAACTTACACCAGAATATATCATTCCAAATCCATTTGATGACAGAGTTGCAGAAGCTGTTGCAATGGAAGTTGAGAGAATTGCCAAAGAACAAAATCTTTGCAGATAGTTCTGTAAAGGGAGAAGAGAAATCTTCTCCTTTTTTATTTCTATTTTTCCGATTCATCTGTTATAATTAAGAGAGTTAAAAAATTTCAAAAGGAGTTAATTATGGCATATAATGTAAGTCGTGGAACATTGACAGAGATTCTGGAATTTTATATTAAACTGGCTAAGAAAAACAACGGAGAGCTGGTAGTCCTCAACAAGACTAGCGATGAAGCTGACGAATATGTTATCAGAAATATAAAAGATTTTAATCTCATAAAAACCAAGAAAAATGATTTCCTAGAAGTTACTGTCTATGATGATGATGACGATGATATCGCCTATGAAGAATTTAATATAGGTGAGGATTCAGACAGAGATAAAGTCAGAGAAAAAATTCTGGGAATAAATTCTGAGAAGAAAAACAGAATAGATGAGAAAGAGATAAAAAAAGAAATTAAAAACAGCAACGAAAACCATTTTCAGAAATTTATGAAAAAAAGATAGGAGGATTCATGAGATATAATTTTGATGAACCGATTGATAGAAGGGGAACCTATTCCAGAAAATGGTCTCTGGAAGGTATGTATGAGATGGCTGACTATGCTGACGAAAAAAGTATTCCTATGTGGGTGGCTGATATGGATTTCAAAGCTCCTAATATTGTCACTGAAAAACTTTTGGAAAGAGTAAAACATGGTGTTTTCGGCTACAGCATGGACGATTCAAACTATTTTCAAGCCATAAATTACTGGAACAGCAAAAGAAGGGGATTCCAGCTAGAAAAAGATTGGCTCCTTACTCTGAATGGAGTTGTTACTGCACTTAATCTAGCAGTAAGATCTCTCACTTTGCCAGGTGAGGGAATAATTATTCAGACTCCTGTATATCCCCAGTTCAGACATTGTATACTGAACAATGGGAGAACTTTGGTGGACAACAGATTACTAGATATAGACGGCACCTATCACATAAACTTTCCTGAGTTAGAAGAGTTAGCAAAAAATCCTAAAAATACCCTTATGATTATATGCAATCCTCACAACCCTGTGGGTAGAGTCTGGACAGAGGAGGAACTGAAAAAAATATCGGATATCTGTGCCAATAACGGAGTTACCCTTATCTCTGATGAGATACACAGCGATCTAATACTTTTCCAAAATAGATTTACAAGTCTTGGAACACTGGGTGAGAAAGCTCTAAAAAATACAATAATCTGTACCTCCATGAGCAAATCTTTTAATCTGGCAGCTCTAAAAACTGCCCATATAGTTATACCTGATTCATCTAAAAGGGACAAGATGGTGTCAGAGCTACTCACATGGGGTGAAAAACCTTTTCCCAACCTTTTCGGAATAGTGGCTACAGAAGCAGCCTACTCTCCAGAGGGTGAAGAATGGCTAAATCAGCTTATCGAATATTTAGAAAAAAACTATCTATTTATGAAAGAGTTCTTGAAAAAAAATCTTCCTGCAGTAGAACTTCGAGAACTCCAGTCAACATACCTGGCATGGATAGATTTAAGAGGCTTAAATTTTCCGGAAGAGATTATAAAACACAAATTAGAAAAAGAAGCTAAAGTCGTTATAGACGGAGGAGAAATTTTTGGAGATTCAGGCAAAGGTTTTATCAGGCTGAATTTTGCCTGTCCGAGGGCTCTTCTTCAGGAAAGTTTAGAAAGGATAGCTTCTGCACTTAAAAATTAAAATTTCAAATTTATTCAAAGGAGTGAACTATGAGAGAAGATTTAACAGTTGAAATCCAAAACAGTTTAAGAGGTCAGGGCTTTCTTATTCTTAAGGATGGAGAGTCTTTTGCTGTAAGGGTTGTCCTTCCAGCAGGAAAAGTAACTAAGGATATATCGGACAAACTGGGAGATATAGCTCAGCGTTATGGAAGAGGATATTTTTCCCTCACCCAGAGGCTGGATGTAGAGATTCCTTTTATTAAATATGAGGATATAGAGTCTGTCAAAAAAGAGCTTTTAGAGAGCAACCTCATTGTGGGAGGAACAGGTCGGCGTGTTAGATCTATCCATACATGTAAGGGTGATGTCTGCAGATTCGGACTCATCAATACCGAGGAACTTACAAGAGATTTTACCGAAAAATTCTATAAAAAATATTATGATACACCTCTTCCTAACAAATTCAGAATCACTATAGCGGGATGTAGAAACAGCTGTCCTAAACCTCAGATTTCCGATATTGGAATTGCAGGCAGAAAAAAAGATATGGTTGCAGTTTTTATAGGAGGAATGAACGGAATTTCCCAAAGTACTGGAACTGAGTTGGAAGGAATCTATACTCTCCAGCAGGCAGAAAAAATTGTGGATAATGCCATACACTTTTACAAAAACAGCGGGGAACCTGGAGAACGATTTCCTAAAATGGTAGCAAGGTTGGGAGTAGAAACCGTAGCCAAAGAGATACTAAAAAATATTTAATCGGAGGATTTATGGATAATAAAAAAAATACTTTTACTGCACAGCCTTGGTTTGTTTTACTTATGTTTTTCTTCATATGGACTGCTCCCCTGGGGCTCTATTTTATGTGGAAGCATACCATGTTTACAAAGGTAATCAGACAAATTATAACTTCCCTTACAATAGGAACTATTCTTGTTCTTCTGGCTAACTTTTTCTTCGGAGAACTAGAAGTTCCCGAAATAAAAACCAATGCTCCAGTGATTGAGAAAACAAAAAATTAAAACATATAAAAAAGGGGAGTTCCAACAAATTCAGAACTCCCCTTTTTTAAAAATTCTTTCCTAAAATTTCTAACTCTTTTCGAATTTCTTCAATCACAGAAGGTACACATTCATCTAAAAAAGGTGATACGATATTACCTCTCTCCAGGAGCTCAAGAAAAGAACAAGTCCCTCCTACATTGGAAACATTTATATAGTCTTGCCATGCTCCTTCTCTATCATCTTTCATATTTTTCCAAAATTGCAGTGCACAGATCTGAGCTAGAGTATAATCTATATAATAAAATGGAACCTTGAATATATGTGCCTGCTGGAACCACCAGCCACCTCTTTCTAGAAAATCAGATTCAGAATAATTTTTATGTGGAAGATACTTTTTCTCCAGTTCTCTCCATGCACTTTTCCTCTCTGACTGTGTAGCATCGGGATTTTCATATATAAAATGCTGAAAAGCATCTACTGTTACTCCGTAAGGTATAAACTTGATAGCTCCTCCCAGATGTGTAAACTTATATTTTGCTGTGTCCTCTTTAAAGAAAAGTTCCATCCAAGGCCAAGTAAAAAATTCCATACTCATAGAGTGTACCTCTGCACTCTCATAGGTACAATTAAGACCAGGAATCCCTACCCATCTAGAAAGATAGACTTGGAAGGCATGCCCGGCTTCATGAGTCATAACATCTATATCTCCTGAAGTTCCATTGAAATTTGCAAATATAAATGGAGAACCATAGTCCCATATGTATGTACAGTATCCTCCAGCAGATTTACCTTTTTTCGTAACTAAATCCATAAGCTCATGATCTATCATATAGGAAAAAAATTCTGAAGTTTCGGGAGAAAGTTCATCATACATTTTTTTTGCATTTTCCAATATCCAATTACTGTCTCCTTTAGGTATTGCGTTTCCATCAGAAAATTCAAATTTTTCATCGTAGTGCTTCAGTTCATCCAGTTCCAATCGTTTTCTCTGCTTCTCATAGAGTTCTGAGGCAAGGGGAACTATATATTTCTGTACTTGATTTCTGAAATTTTCTACCATTTCAGGATTATAATCTGTTCTTCTCATTCGAGCATACCCCAACTCTACAAAATTTTTGAAACCAAGCTTTTTAGCTATTTTATCACGAATTTTTACTAGTTTTTCAAAAATTTCATCTATCTCATTCTCTTTTTCTTTAAAAAAATCGTACTTGATATCATTAGCCATTTTCCTCAATTCTCTATCATGGGAAAGGGTATATGGTGTCAAACCTGAAATGTTTAGTTCTCTTCCCATAAATTTAATTTTTGCTGAAGCTATTAACTCTATGTATTGGGTGATAAGATTATTTTCTTCCTGAAGTTCAGGTATAACTTCAGGAGAGAAAGATTTTATATTTAGTTGAGCCAATCTGAAAAACTGTTTACTCAAACGTTCCTCTAACTCTTTTTTGAAGGGAGATTCCAAAAGAGTTTTATTATAAATAAAAAATATCTCTTCATACAAGGGAATAGTTTTATCCCAGTAAGTTTTTTCATCTTTATAAAATTTATCTTCGGTATTAATTGTATAACGAATACTTGAAAGAGTCATAGCAGTCTGAATATGTCCTCTTAGAACATGTGCATCCTGAATTTTCTGGAATTGCTCATCTAAAGATTGAGAGTTTTTAATCTCTTCGATTATCCCAAGAAAATTTTTACGGTCCTCTTCATAATTTGGGCGAGTATATTGATATTGAGAAAATTTCATAAAACCTCCTAAAATATATTTTTGGTATCTCTATGATTATAACTCAAAAATATATTTTTTCAACTCTTCCAAATTAATCTCTATAAACAAAAAAAAACGCCCTAAGGCGTTTCAAATTTCTATTGGCTGGGCTGGCTGGATTCGAACCAACGCATGTCGGAGTCAAAGTCCGATGCCTTACCGCTTGGCGACAGCCCAAAAAAAAGATGGTCGGAATAGCAAGATTCGAACTTGCGGCCCCCTGCTCCCAAGGCAGGTGCGCTACCGGACTGCGCTATATTCCGTTCCGTCAGACAAGAATTATAATACCATATTTTAAATATAATGTCAATACTATTTTTATTTTTTTATAGACTTTATGAAAAAAAAAAGTTAGAATACAATTAATATATTAATGAACTATGGAGGTGTCGTGAAAAAAACTTATAAAATTTTAGCAGTAAGTGATATACCTATTTTAAGAAAATATCACCCAGATTCCATAAAATCCATGTTCAAAGATATCGATTTTGTTGTTTCCGCCGGTGATCTCAGCAATGATTATCTTGATTACATCTTCACACTCCTGAATAAGGAACTAGTTTTTATAAGCGGAAATCATATCTATAACCCCAATCATAATATTGAATTCTGTAAAAATATAGATCAGAAAATAATAAATTTCAAAGGTCTTAGAATTATGGGGCTGGACGGATCTCAGATATACTCCTATGGAGAACATCAGTACAGCGAGTACCAGGTGACTCTTATGATTTTAAAAAATTTTTTTCATCTTCTCTGGAAGAGGCCAGATATTGTGATATCCCATGCACCACCAAAAGGAATTCACGATCTTCAGGATCATGTCCATACAGGATTCAGAGCTTACCACTTTATTCTTAAATATTTCAAACCAAAAATCTGGATTCATGGACACATCCATTTGGAACATCATCATAAAATTCAGGAGAGTATCGTTGACGGAGTCAAGTTTATAAATGCCTATGGATATAAAATTATAGAGTTGGAGGTGTAAAAATGACAACTAATAGTTTTTATCAACAAGAAGCCAAAATAGCCTATACAAAACTTACTAAAGGATTGTTTAATTTTTTTTCTGTTTCAAAAACTTCCCTAAAAGATTTTTTACAGGTACAGAACGAGAAAAATGCTACAACCAAAATTTCTTTAGGGATTCAGGAAGTTCCTCTGGAAAAAATTGTAGGTAGCGTACATAAAACTGCAGATTTCAACAGTGAATTTATCCCAATTAACCCCGTGACAGAAGTCAGATGGTGCAATATATATGCCAAATTTTTAGAAGACGGAAATCTCCCCCCTGTTTCCCTTTATAAAATTAAAGATGAATATTTCGTATATGATGGAAATCATAGGGTATCCGTTGCAAAATATCTAAACTTCAATAAAATAGAAGCCGAGGTTACTGAATTTATGGCCAATACTCAGTTGATTGAAGATATTATCTATAATGAACGATTTTTTTTCCAGAGGCAAACCGAGCTTGAAGGAATCGATTTTTTATATAGCGGTGGGTACGAAAAAATTATCAAAGAGATTGAAAAGTTTAAAACTGTTATGAAACTTGAGAGCGAGAGCATGAAATCTCTTTCACTTATGTGGAAAAAAAATCTTTTCAATCCTATAACAAAAATTTTTCATCTTACTGATCTTTTCCACGATATTCCCAATGGCCATCTATATATAAAGGTTTTAGACTATATGGATTCCCATGAAAATTTTGGTTATCTCAAATCTACTCTGGATCTTATAGATTATTATGACCTCTATCTAAGCGATAATATCAGAAGACAGCTGAACAAAATTGATTCCTTCGATACTTATCTGGGGAAAAATCTAAATATAGTGGAAAAAGCCCAGACTCTTGAAAATTTTGTAGGAATCGAACTAAAAAAATCCCTAAAAATAATTCGTGAGATTGATTCTCTGCCTCTTCCTGATGGAGCTTCTTTTTCAAAAAAATTGGAAACCTGGTATAATGAAAGATTTATTTTCAGATACGCTCTCATTGAACAGAGAATAGAGGTTCTCCCTGAAAAATACCGTACCTCATGGATCTATGTGGACAATGCTGAAAAGCTGACACTGGAGTTCATAAAATATGAGATACTTTTCCAGCAGAAATATCCTTTTAAGCTCTCTCAGATGGAGATTGTTCTGAACTATATTCTAGAGGTCTATATCCCAATTGTAGATCTCCTGTATAAAAAAGGAGATATCAGAAAACTTTATTATCCCATGAGTAGGCGTTACAGAAAACTTCACGGGTACAAAAAAAAGGCATCCATGAAAGATGCCCTGAACCTAATCTACTCAAACAAAAATTATTCCAGACATCTCTACAGTTCAGATCCTATTCATACCTTTTAAAAAAAAAAAAGACCCAAGGGTCTTTTTTTTTTAATCTATTTTCTTACTATCTCTTCTACTTCATCCTGCTTGGGATCTAGAGGAGAACTGGAATTATTTTTATACTGCATAGTGAATTTTTTATCCTTAGGAATTATACAGTAGCTCTTATCCCCTGGATTAATTATTGATCCCTCTTTTATATAGACAGCTCCGCTTATGAAATCTATAACTCTTTGAGACCCACCCTTATCCAAATCATGTATATTTATATGGACAATTACATCTTTGTCTATATACTCCATATACTTTATGATGTCTTCAAATCTACTCGGTTTAATAAAAATAATATCTTCCATGTTAATCTCCTTTTTTCTTTAATTTTAAAGTAACTCCATTATCTTTTCCACTATCTCTTGTGGAGTCAGAGCAGAAGAGAAACCTGCTGCTTTTCTATGTCCGCCCCCTCCAAAAAATCCAGTTACCCGGTTAAGGTCTATATTTTCAGATTTTGTTCTCATGCTCCCCTTATAGCTTCCTCCTATCTCTTCACGGATAAAGAGTGAAACATCTGCATCAGTGCAACTCAGAAGCTCCTCTGACACCCCATCAGTATCAGATTTGTCTCCTCCATACTTTGAGTAGTCGTCCTGGGTTATCAAGGTATATATAATTTTTTTCTCAGAAATATATTCTGAGGTAAACATGGCTTTCCCCATAAGTCTGATGGCCGCTAAGCTCTTGGTGTTTCTCAGCTCCCTCACTATGATATGGTTGTCAGCCCCTGCTTCCAAGAGTTCTGCTGCCATTTGAAATGTGGATTTTCTGACATTTGTATGGGAAAAATTTCCAGTATCATTTACTATTCCTGCATAGATTGCTGAAGCTATATTTCCGTCCAATTGGATTTCCATAGTTTTCAGAAGCTCAAAAATTATCTCACAGGTTGAAGCAAATTCTGGATTGACATAGTTATAGTCTCCAAAAGCATCATTACTTATATGATGATCTATATTTATGAGAGGAATCTTTCCCGAGAACTCGCTGATACCCCCTATTCTCTCTAAATTTGCCGCATCCAGGGATATTATCAGATCAGGACTCTTGCCCTGATCATAATTTTTATAATTCTCTACATATTCACTTCCGTAAAGAAACTCTATATTTTTCGGTAATCTGTCATCAATTATAATTCTTACCCTTCTGTCCTCATCTCTCTCTTTTGAAATCTTATCCAGAGCCAGAAAAAGTCCTATGGCTGCTCCCAATCCGTCAGCATCTGGATTCTGATGAGTAGTTATAATTATATCCTTTTTCTCATTTATTATTTTTCCCAGTCTGTTCAAATTTAAATTCATCTCTGCTCCTATATTTTCAAAATCTCTTTTTCTTCCTCTGTAAGTCTTTCCATTCCCTCTTTATAGGCCCTTTCAGGATCATGTCCCAGTCTTTTGGCCATAAGATTCATAACTGCAATTTCCACCATGGCCGCTGCATTCCGTCCCGAAGATATATAGAGCATCGCCTTATGAAAAGGGAGATCTAGAACATTTGTCGTGGTATTCAAGTAGTTTACAGATGTGAGATACTCCTCTGTTTTTAATTCCTGCAGCTCTATTATAGCATCAAGCTTTTTGGAGATTCTTACTGCCCCAAGTCCGTAGAGAGCTTTTATATCTATTATTCCCAAACCTCTTACCTCCATAAAATATGGAAGTTTTGCCGCTTTCCCAACTACTTCTCCATTGGCGGTTTTTATAAATTTCACTAAATCATCTGCCACCAGTCTATGTCCACGGTGTATAAGCTCCAGAGCTGTTTCACTTTTCCCTATTCCGCTTTTCCCCATGAGGAGCACTCCAAAACCATAGAGCTCAAGAAAAACTCCATGCATGCTTATTTCCGGAGAGAAGTAGTTCTCTAGGTATGAGTTATACTGTGCCATAAGCTGAGCAACTTTTTTATAGTTACTACGGCAGAGAACTATTTTTTTTTCCTCTATAATATCATAAAAATATTTAGGTATCTCTGCATCCCGCGTCAAGATAAGTACTGGGAAATTATAGTTCAAATATTTTTCTAGATTATCTATTCTCTGCTCCAAAGGAAGTTTTTCCAAAAAATTAAATTCTATCTCGGAAAATATCTGGACTCCGTTATACCCCTCCTCATCATACATATCAAAATAACCTGAGAGTGCCAGAGAAGGTCTGTGTATCCCTGTTGTGAATATATCTTTATCCTGAACAAAACTCTCTCCAGAAACTACTTCCAGAGAAAAATGGTTTATAAACTCCTCAAGGGGAAGTCTTTTTCTCATATCCAATCCCTGACGCTCCTTTTTTCTTGTATTTTCCATGATTATTCTTTTGGACTCCTTCCAAAAATATTCTGCAGAGTTTACTCCCAATTTTTTCAGCCTGTGGTTCATCGCTGCAGCTTCCACTATAACAGCCAAATTTCTACCTTTCCTTACTGGAAGTGTCACACTGGTAATAGGCACGTCTAGTATCTTCTCATAGACATCATCCAATCCCAGCCTGTCATAAAATTTTTTCTCATTCCATTTTTCAAGATTTATAATAAGATCTATTCTTTTGGAGGTCCTTGTTCCTTTTATTCCGAAATGGGTTGTTATATCTATCTTTGTATTATCTTTATTCAGGAGAAAAAAGTGTGAATCGGGAAGATTTTTATTGAACCTGTTCATCCCTCTCAATTCAGACATTGAAAACTTTTTTACTATCAAATTGTCATCAGTTATTATTTTGTGTCCTCTCTCAAGAAGCTCGATAGTTACACCGACTTTAGCATCCTGATAACCTGTGATGAGAACTCCAACTCCATATACTTCCATAAACATATAATCCTCTAATATTACTTCCTGTGAAAGTTTTGATTGTAGGTAAAATTTAAGTTCTCTCACTGTCTCTGTGGTTTTCAGCGGTGATCTGAAAATCTGCTTCTTTTTTTCGGAAGCTATCTTCAAAAAAACATCGTCCATCTCCGCATCCTGACTTACCACTATAAAAGGGTAGGGATACGAAAAATATTTTTCCAGTATCTCCTCTTTTTTTTCAAGTGGGAGATTTTTAAGATACACAGTCTCTTTTTTTCCTATGATATTGATATAATTATAGAGCTCATCCATATCACATTCAAAAAAACCGGTAAGTTCATAACCTACCCTATATATGCTGGGAGTATTTATCTCCATTTCCAGGTTAACCTCAGTTAGTGGCTGTAGATTTAGCTGTTTCATAAGTTGATGCAAGGTTATATTTTTGTCCCTTACTTTCTGATTTCCCATAGAATTTTACCCCTTCATATTCTGATTCCCACTCTTTTTTCAGAAAAGCATGATTTTTCAGATATTCCTTATCTTTATAAAAAAATTCTTCCCTGTTCAAGAAACTTTTCTCCACAGAAAAAATTTCCCTATTTACAATCTCTTTTTTCTTCTCCTTCAACTCCGCTATTTTTAGATAGTAACTGTGAGTAAAAAAAGTTACCACAGAAAAAATAAGAGTATATAAAAGCAGTTTCCTATTTCTTTTTTTTCTTTTCAAAATTTTCCCATTCATTCTCTATCCTCTCTTTAATTTTAGAAAGAAGATAAAAAGACCCGCATATAAGTAAAACTTTTTTCCCACTGTTTTTCCAAATTTCCAAAGCCTTTTCAAGATTATCCTCTACCATTGTTTTATCCTCAGTAAAGTATTTTTTCAAAACTTCTCCTGTAGTTCCTCTTTTATTTTCTAAAAGGGAAGTAACAACTACCTTAGAAGAAAATTTTTCTATCTCTTCCACCATCTCTTTTACATCTTTATCTTTTAAAATCGCAGTTATCACCATGACTTCTTCAGGATGATAACCCTTTCTCATAGTTTCTCCTAGAGCCTTCATTCCATGGGAATTATGTGCCCCATCCAGAATCACACAGGGATTTTTTTCTATAATTTCAAATCGGCAGCTTAATTTTACTCCACTGATATTTTTTGCTATGATTTCATCCTCTACACCTATTATCTTGAGCAGATGGTAGGCTGTAAGAAAGTTTCTTACCTGGTGCTCTCCAAAAAGGGAAAAAGCAAACTCTCTTTCTCCCACATATATAATTGTTCTAAAATTCTCAAAATCTAGAAAATATCTAACTCCCTGGTACTCCTCCATAACATCCATGACCTTAGCAGGATTATTCTTCAGGATTTCCTCTTTTAAAAAAGATTGAGCTCCGCACAGAATCACTTGAGCTCCCCTCTTGACTATTCCTGCCTTTTCAAAGGCTATTTTCTCCAGGGTATCACCCAGCATCTCTGTATGATCATAACCTATATTGGTTATGATTGCATAGTCTCCATCCAATATATTGGTAGAATCCAATCTTCCACCGATACCAGTTTCCAAAATAAGATAATCCAGCTCTACCCCCATAAAATATTCTATCATCATGGCAGTCATTATCTCAAAAAAAGTAGGACTCAGCTCTCTCTTCTCTATAACCTTTTCTACCTTATGAAAAAGTTCTATAAAATCCCTGTCCTCTATCTCCTTTTGATTATATGCTATTCTCTCATTTACCCTAAGTATATGGGGTGAGGTAAATTTCCCCACTCTATATCCTGCCTTGAAAAGTATATGTTCCAAGGTTGCTGAGACAGATCCTTTTCCATTGGTTCCCGCAACATGAATTATTTTATATGAAGGCTTCTTCCATCCCAGTTCCTCACCTAAAATACACATATTTTCTAAACCTTTTTTTTCACCTCTACTAATATAGCTGTATATTTTTTCTACTGTCTCTTTCATATCCCCGCCTTTGACTAAAGAACGTTCAGCATCTCTAGAACTATGTTCTTGGAATTTTTAGATGCTAGGTGAACAAATTCTTTAAAATCCATATGAGCAGTTCCGTCTGCCTTATCTGAAAGTGCTCTGATTATTACAAAAGGAACCCCCAATATATAGCACACATGGGCAACTGCAGCTCCTTCCATCTCCACTGCACTGGCAGAGAAAGTTTCTGAAAGCCACTGAATTTTCTCCTTAGAAGCCACAAACTGATCTCCACTTACAATTCTTCCCATTGTAGATTTTTCTTTCCCCATAACTTTTCCTGCTGCATCTATGGCAATCTGAGAAAGTTCTGCATCACTTTTAAAAATAGATTCCTCCATTCTAGGAATCATTCCTGGCTCCATACCGAAAGCTGTACAATCAAAATCATGGGTAATTAGATCTACAGAAACAACCACGTCTCCGATATTAAGTGCATTGTCCACAGCTCCAGCTACTCCTGTGAAGATAACTTTCTCTACTTTAAAATTATTTACAAGAAGAGTAGCACACACTGCAGCATTTACTTTTCCTATTCCCGACTCTACCAAAACTATATCTTTACCTGAGAGCTCTCCCACATAATATGTGAAACTTGAAATCTGAACTGTTTCCTTGATTTGCATAACGTCTCTTAACTCTGTTATCTCTTCATGCATTGCACCGATTATTCCTATTCTCATAATTTATCCTCCGAAATTTTTTATTCTATAACTGTCAAAAAATTATAACACACTCTGTTCACTAATTCAATTTTAGAATGGTTTTTTTTGTGGAACTATGCTATAATTTTAGGCATATCACAGAAAAATATCGGAGGTTTCTCTTATGTATAAATTACAGTACCTGCTTATGATGGGACTTATAAAAATAATAAAGCTTATTCCTGAGAAAAGCAGATTCTCTTTTGCTGAATTTTTAGGAGTTTTGGTATATAAGACAATTAAAAAACGTAGAATAATAGCTCTTGCTAATCTTAAACTTGCTTTTCCAGAAAAAAGTGAGTTAGAAAGAGAAAAAATCGCTATTAAATCTTACAAAATCATGTTTAAGGCTTTCCTAAGCACAATTTGGTTTGATGAATATCTTAAAGATGAGAAAAAAGTAAAAATTGTCAACAAATCCTCGGTAGATAGGGCTATGTCAGAAAAACGGGGTGCCATAGCTGTAGCTATGCATATGGGAAATATGGAAGCCTCACTTAAAATGGCGGATTATTACCATGTTGTAACTGTGGCTAAAACTCAACGTAATCCATATATCGATAATTTTGTAACTGAAAACAGAAAAAAGCTCAACATAACTCTTTTGAAAAAATCTAAAAAAACTGG
The DNA here is from genome assembly GCA_051646055.1 of Fusobacteriaceae bacterium. Classification (GTDB taxonomy): domain Bacteria; phylum Fusobacteriota; class Fusobacteriia; order Fusobacteriales; family Fusobacteriaceae; genus JAGNZR01. The sequence continues at coordinate 6,102 of JBOFCM010000147.1, read as the reverse complement.
AGGAGAGCTAGTGAGCTCTCTAAATGAAAATTCTATTATAGCCCTTTTCAGTGATCACAGAGATAAGGGAGCCCACGTAGAATTTTTCGGCGAAGAAACTATTGCTCCTACCGGTGCAGTTTCCCTGGCCCTCAGAAACAGAGTTCCTCTTTTTATCGGCTATAACGTTATGAATGACGACAACTCTTGTACTACATATATTTCAGATGAAATTCCATTGATTGACACTGGAAACTTTAAAGAGGATCTGAACAAAAACATGCAAAATCTTATGCATGAGATGGAAAAAATAATTACACAACATCCTGAACAGTGGATGTGGTTTCATGACAGATGGAATCTGTATAAAAAACTTACAGGGAAAAGATAATAGGAAAAAACAGGGGGGATTTTATGAAAATTTTGAAAAAAGAATTTGGAAAATTTCAGGAAAAAGAGAGTGTTTTTGAATATACACTGGAAAACTCTCAAGGTACAAAAGTTGAAATTCTCAATTATGGGGGAATAATAAGAGAATTTTGGGTGAAAAACAGAGAAGGGGAACTCCAGAATGTGGTCTTAGGCTTTGACACACTGGAAAAATATCTGGACAATGTCTCCTATCTAGGAGCCTCTATAGGAAGAATAGCTGGAAGAGTGGCTGAAGCGAGATTTATATTGGATGGAGAAGTTTTTAAACTGGATAAAAACAACGGTGAAAACTGTCTCCACGGTGGAGAACTGGGATTTCATAATAGAATCTGGAGAGTCACTGAAAATTTGGAGAAAGATTCTGCTCAAATAATCCTGGAGCTTCTTTCACCCCATGGTGAAGGGGGCTTCCCTGGAAATCTGTCTGTAAAAATGATTTATGAACTGAATGAAAAAAATCAGTTTACTATCAGATATTTTGCAGAAAGTGACAGAAAAACTTTTGCCAACTTTACTAACCATACATATTTCAATTTCAATAGAGATCTTTCATCTGTTTTCAATCACAAACTAAAAATATCTGCAGACTCTTTTGCTGAGCTCAAGGACAATATGATTCCCACAGGAAATCTTCTTCCTGTAGAGGGAACAAGTTTTGATTTCAGAACTGGGGCTGTAATCCAGAAAAATTATTCTAACACCCACCCTCAGAATATTCTGGTGGGGAACGGATATGACCATCCCTTTATTTTCGGTTCTGAAAAATCTTTGGAGCTTTGGGAAGAAAAAAGTGGAATCCGTATGAAAATTGAGACCTCTGAGCCTGCCCTAGTTTTCTATTCAGGAAACTTTTTAAAGGACAATCTCCACAGTCTGAACGGAAACTACTCTCCTGCCAACTATATGGGGCTAGCTCTGGAAACTCAGGGATATCCTGATGCCATCAATCAGAAGGATTTCCCTAAATTTATAATCACTCCTGAGAATCCATATTCTTCGTGGACTACTTATAACTTTTCTGAATAATCGAAAAACTCCTCTGATACTAATTGTCAGAGGAGTTTTTTCAATCTATCTATCCAGTATTTTTTTAGCTTCTAAAAATCTTTGAACTGCTGTTATGATTATCATAAGGGTAAAAATCAGTGTCAGTATTTTCAAGTGGCTGGTAAAAACCATCATAAGAGAAAACATTATAAATCCCTCTGTCCGCTCTGCCAGTCCCGCCTGATAATAGAAAGATTTCTCGCTAGCTTTATCTGCCATGGTTCCTGTTGTAAGGAAGATTGTCATAGTAACTATTATAGAACATGCCAAAAACAGGAAATAGATCTCATTTCCAGGATATCTCAGTGCTAGTCCTATTATTATGGAAATCTCCACCAGTCTGTCAAAGGTTATATCCATAACTGTTCCAAAACCTGTAGAACCCTGTATTCTCGCTATTGTCCCATCCACAGCATCCAGATATCCTGAAATCCACAGAGATCCTAGAGCCAAAAGAGGATACCCAAAATAACTTAATATTCCCGCTGTTATTCCCAAAAAAAGTGCAATCATAGTAACATTGTTGGCACTGAGCCCCAGTTTTATAAAAAATTTACCACCCAGAGCTATAAAGGGCTGAACATATTTTCTTGCTCCTGTATCAAGCATTTTCTTCTCCTTCAATAAAAATAATATCTTTTTCTCTAAATTTTATCCAAACTTTATCTCCTAGTTGGAGAGGAAAATCTATCCTGTTCTGTTTTATCTTTATCTCCTGGTTTCCAGACTTTACAACTATATTGTAAAATCCCGTTTTAAAGATTATCTCTTCTACTTTTCCCTGGATATTTCCATCTTCTAAAACAACTCTCAGATCCTCGCTGGGAATAGCCAAAATTTTTCCCTCATAAATTTTTTTATCTGTGAGAAGAGAAAACTCCTGACCCGTAAAAATATTTTCTATTCCTAAAAATTTAGCCACGTATATATTTTCAGGATTATTATAGAGTTTTCCAGGTGTATCCAGCTGGATAATCCTTCCCCTGTTCATAAGAGCTATTCTGTCCGAAAGATAAAATGCTTCGTCTCTGTCATGGGTTACAAATATAACTGTGAGTTCCATCTCTTTCTGAAGTTCTTTCATCATTTTCTGGAGCTTTTCTCTGAGTTTTGTATCCAGGGCTGAGAAGGGTTCATCCATAAGAAGAAGGGACGGTCTCATTACTAGAGCTCTCCCTATGGATACCCTCTGTCTCTGTCCGCCACTGAGCTGGCTAGGAAATCTTTTTTCTAGATCTTTAAGCTCCAGACGATCCATTACCTCCCGGACTCTTCTCTCTATCTCATCCCTTGGAATTTTTCTAATTTTCAGACCGAAGGCTATATTTTCATAGACATTGAGATGAGGTAACAGAAGCGAATCCTGAAATACCATGGAAAGCTTTCCATTTTTTATGGCTACCTGGAGAGGTTCTCCATGTATTTTTATCTCCCCTGTATACTCTCTGTCTGAACCAGAGATAAGATTAAGAAGTGTAGATTTCCCCGATCCCGACTGACCTAAAACAGATAAAAATTCACCTCTTTCCACATGGAGATTGAGGTTCCTTATCTGAAATTTTTCATAAATTTTATTTAAATTTCTAATCTCTATCACTATTCTCTCCCGGTTTTTTATTTGAATACAGTGTCAAAACACCCTTTTCCAATAACAGTATCAGTATTATATTTATAAATATATATATGATACTGTAAACAGCTCCCACTCTTATATCTCCCCCAGATATAAAGGGAAACATTAGGATAGGAAGGGTTATAATCTCCCCTCCTCCTATTATCAAAGTAACTAAATACTGGGCAAAGGAAACAATTATCACCAATGAAACTCCTGCTAGAAAAGCCGGTAACAGCATGGGAAAATTAATTTTAAAGAATATCTCCAGAGAACCTGCACCCATGAGTCTTCCCATCTTTTCATAATCACTGCTTATAGTTGAATATCCAGCTTTCAAAGCCCTTATGTAATAGGGAAAAGTTACCAGTGAATGAACTATTCCTACCCCTATGAGAGTTTCGATGAGTTCCAGTTTTATAAACAGAAACTGTATTCCCATAGTAGTTACAAAACCAGGAATTACAAGGGGAAGAAATACCAGAGACTCCAAAATTTTTTTTCCTCTGAAACTCTCCTTAGCCAGCAGAGATGCCACTGGAGTTCCCAATACTATATTGATGAGAAGAGCTATCAGAGCTATCAATGCGGTATTCTTTATCGCTCCATAAGTTCTCCAGCTGGTGAGAATTGATGACCAGTTCTTTAACAACAGGGATTGTGTCAGAATTCCTGCAAAGGGAAGAAGCACAAGAATCAAGACTATTATTAAAACAGCTTTTAATAAGATATTTTTCATTACCCCCACCCTTTCTCATCAAGTTTCGAAAAAATTTTCAGAAGTCCCGCTATAAAACCTCCGATAGCTAATGAAAAGAGAGAGATAGCTATATTCATAGCCATGACATATCCTCTCTCTTCCAGACTACCTCTAGAATAAATATCATAGATATATACTGCAAGAGATTTAGGGTGCGTAACTCCCAGTAGATAGGGAGTCTCAAAAGCTATAAAAAAATAGGAAAGAATTATAAAGAAACTTATAACAAGTGTTGGAGCTATCAGAGGAAGAACTATCTTCCTAAAAAATCCAAAACTCCCCAAATTATAAACTCGGGCAAGAGGATCCCATCTGTTTGAAATTCTTTTTACCGTAGGCATACTCATCATGGTTATAAAAGGGATCGTTTTCCAGACATAGGTTATAATTATTCCCACTCCATTTCTATCGTTGGTCAGTATGGGAAACTGCTGATAACTTTCTATCCACCCCAGTTTCTGAAAAAGTGTACTTAGAATCCCATTCTGCATAAATACAATTAAAACTGCATAGGCCCCTATAAGATATGGGACTAGAAGAGGTGACTCTATAAGTTTCTGAATAATATTTGGTGAAATAAGTTTTTTCTTTATATTTATATATAGAAAATATATTATCACTATGGAGAAAACCAGAGAGATTACTGCTGAGATAAAGGATATTTTAGCTGTAAAAACTAGTGTAGAGTAGAGTGCCTTGTTCTCCAAGATTTTTTTGTAAAACTCCAAAGTAAAAAATGATTCTCCTACTACTCTGTAATATCCAAAAGAATTTAATATTCCGTAAAAAAGCCCATAAAGATAAAAAATACCTATAAAAAGAAGAAAAGGAAAAGCGTATAGATATTTCCTACATCTGTCCAACGTTTTCAATCCACCCTTGATCTATTATTTTTGCTTTTTCTGGAGAAAGTTCACGAACTCTCATTTTTACAAGCTCCTCCATAGGAGGCACTCTGTCACTTTTTAAAGCTCTTTTAAATTCTTCTTGTACTTTTTCATCCAGTTTTGATAAATCTAAAACTGTGAGATCTCCCCAGTTCTTAGGATCCTGCTTCATGATCTGTGCCTCAGGAGATATGAAATAGTTAACTATCAGAGCAGCTCCCTCAGGATTTTTACTGTTGTTAGGTATTGCTAGGTAGTGATTATTGAAAAGTGTTCCATTTTTCAATAGAAAACTTTTTGAGCTTTCAGGGTACTGACCAGCAGCCACCTTAGAATCCACTTTACTTATGGTATAGCCCATTGTAAAGTCAATCTCTCCACTGGAATAAAGAGTGTCCAGTTTCCCCTCTGATTCTGGATAAGTCTCTCCCTTTCTCCATAGATAAGGTTTCAGTTCTCTAAAATAGGCCCAAACTTCCTCCAGAGAAGTTTTTAGCTCCTCCTCAGTCATCTCTTCTATATTTTCCAGACCCAGTATATCTATAGCTATATTTCTTACAAAGGCACTTCCTGTGAAGTTAGTTGTTTCAGGATAAGTTACCCTTCCTGGATTTTTTTTGACATACTCTGCAAGAGTCTCATAATCTTGGAAAGGTTGGCCACCTTTTTTACTATCATATATAAAGTTAAACTGTGCCTCTCCCCATGGGGTTTCCATACCTTCCACAGCTACTCCAAAATCTTTTTCCAGGGTGGATTCTTTTAATAGAGCAAGATTTTCAAAATTTTTATTTGAACCTGATGTCAGAAGTCCTGCCTCTTTCAGAGTTTTGAAATTCTCTCCGTTTACCCAGAGTATATCTACACTTCCATTTTTTTTCCCGGCCTGTTTCTCCACAATCATCTTATTCACTGTATCTTTAGCATCCGCGATAGGAACTCTGTTAATTTTTACGCCTGTTTTTGCTAGGGCGTCTGGTGCAATAACCTCATCTATAAATTTGTTTATCTCCTGAGAACCTCCCCACATATACAGATTCACACCTGTCTCTTTTCCCTTACTGCTTCCGCATCCAAAAAGAGAGACAGCAACTAAAGAACCCAGAATAAATTTCCTCATATTTTTCCTCCATATTTCATTTTCATAATAAAAAACATATTATACCCATTATATCAAAAATTAAAAAAAAAATCAAAAATTTACCGCTAAAAAAGGCCACAGAAGTTCTCTGTGACCTTTAAATTTTAGGCTTTTTTAGATTTTTTAGCTATTAGCTTCGTTACAAGTGTAAGAGCAAAGAAAATCAGAGAAGCTATTATTGAATATTTTATAGCTGTCTTAGTATCTCCTGAAGCTACTGCACCGGCAAGGATTACAAATACCG
>JBOFCM010000146.1:0-8991 GCA_051646055.1 Fusobacteriaceae bacterium | reverse complement strand
TTTTCTGAACTAATTTAGTTCAAAGATTTATTAGATTACTTCTCTATTCTGTTGTTAATGTCCTTTTTGTTTCGTTCACGCTTTTCGTCGTGGACAAATATAATAATACCACAACTATTATAAATCGTCAATAGTTTTTATTTAAATATTTTCAGATTTTTTTTTATGATTTACTCTGTCCTTTTTATGCTATAATTTTACTACTAAAATATAGCAGTTAATAAAATCAATTCCAAGGAGATTATAATTTATGTTGAGCCAAAACTCTAAGGGAGCCATTTTCATGTGTCTCTCTGCCCTTTCTTTTGCAACCATGGGAGCCTTTGCTAAATACTCTAAAGGATTTTCCTTTTTTCAAATTCTTTTTTTCCGTGGGCTTATAAGTGCACTATTTGTTTATTTCACAGCTAAAAAAGAGGATCTCAATTTTTTTGGGAAAACTTCTCAAACTAGAAAAAAACTCTTTGTCCGTTCTTTCCTGGGAACAGCAGGAGCTGTGGCATATTTTTTTGCAATCCAAAAACTTTACCTGGCTGATGCAGTACTACTCAATAATCTTTCACCTATTTGGGTTACTTTTTTTGCCTGGTTTTTTTTATCTGAAAAGCCCAGTAAAAAACAGCTGCTTCTTCTTTTTATAATGCTCATAGGAGCGGTATTTGTAATCAAGCCTAAATTGGACGTTTCTTTCATCTATGCTCTTATTGGTTTCTCTTCATCCATATTGGCAGGAGCTGCTTATACATACGTAAGATATCTTTCTAGAGATGAAAAGCCTTCCAATCTAGTTCTTTGGTTTTCGGTCTATAATTTTCTGTTTATGATACCAGGAATGCTTTTTACCGGGTTCCGAATTCCTAACCCAAAAGAGTTTTTCTTTCTCTGTGCCGTAGGAGTGTTTGCAGGTCTCGGCCAACTGTTTCTGACTAATTCATACAAACTGGCTCAAGCCAATAAAGTTTCGATCTTTCAGTATCTAAATATATTTTTCGCAGGTCTCTATGGAATTTTATTTTGGGGAGAGTTTCCAGACATATATTCTATAATTGGAATTATCATTGTTGTGGCTTCAGCTCTTACGAGCTATCACATGAATAAAAAATCCTAGTTATTATAATATGATTCCTTTCAAGGAAATTTTTGGGACAAAATGTGAATCTCCATCCCTATAATATCTAGTATCTCCATCCTTACTATCAACTATGGTCACATTATCTCTCGGTTTTCCCAATCCTATGAGAAGATGTGACCTGTATTCTTTTCCTATTCCAGCTATCTTTTCTATCTCTTTCTTATTATATGCCCCTATCATACAGCTTCCATATCCCATAGATTTGGCTATAAGAGATATATTTTCTGCTCCAATGCCTATATCCATCCCTAAAAACATTTCAGAAACCGATATTTCTTTCTTTGAGCATATTAAAATATAGGCTGTGGGTGATTCTTCTGAAACAGGATTCCAACTCAACATCCCTGCCCATTTTGTGTGGGGGAAAATTTTTTCTCGTAGACTCTTTTCATTAATAATCGCAAATCTCAGTTCCTGTGAATTTTTTGTAGTAGCTCCCATTCTAGCTCCCTCCACCATAAGCTCCAATTCATCACGGGATATCTCCACACGATAAAAACTTCTGTGAGATCTGGTCTCTCTCATAAGATTCAATAGTTCCTCTGTCTTCATAAATCTAATTCCTCCTAAATATTTTTATAGAATCTCTTCTAATTCCTTAAGTATAAACTCTGCAACACCATCTTCTTCATTGGTAAGTGTCTCGAATTTGGCATATTTTTTTAGCTCGGGATTGGCATTTTTCATAGCTACCCCATAATGGGCATACTCTAGCATCTCTCTGTCATTCATTTCATCTCCGAAAGCAGCTATTTTTTCTCGATCTATTCCATAGTATTCAGCTACTCTTTTTAGAGCAGCTCCCTTATTAACTTCTCTATTTAGCACCTCCAAGTATGTAGAATGAGAATATGTAAGATGAACTTTGTCTCCCAATTTTTTTCTAAGCTCTTCTTTCAATTCCTCCAACACCTCTTTTTCTCCGATAAATAGTGCCTTAGTCATAAAATAGTTGTCAAAATCATAAAAAGATTTTTCTACCGGTTCTTTTCCACAAGCTTTGGTATAATACTGGGATTCTTGAGTGTCTCTACATTCCACAAACCAGTCATCTCCCTGATATAGATTAAGGTGTATTTTTTTAAGGTGAGAAATCTCTATGACTTTTTTTACTATGTCCTCTTCCAGGGGGGCATGATATATCATTTCCTCTCTTTCTCTGTCATATATTCTTGCTCCATTATATGTTATAACTATTCCCTTAACCCCCAGTTCATCTGCTACCCATTCGGTTCCAAAGTATGCTCTTCCTGTGGATAGAACTAACTTTCCATCTTTCTCCATATAATTTTTTAGAATTTTTTTTGTTCTTTCTGATATTGTCTTATCATTTCTTAGAAGAGTCCCATCCAAATCTGTTGCAATAAGTTTTATTTTCATAAAAATCCCCCTACATATTTTGTCTCTTTACATATATATTACCATATCCATTTTCTGCTCTCATATGTTTTTTTACAGTTGACTAAAAAAAATAAAAATGGTATAAATTACATAAGAATGTATTTATACAAATTTGGAAGAGAGGTAAAGAAAATGAAAAGCATAGCTTCTGAAAGCTTTTTTGCTGAAAACTCAGAAACTTTTAAAATATTATCTAATCCCGTAAGACTTCGTATTCTTACTCTTCTTCAGCAAAATGAGCTTTCTATCTTTGAGATTCATATTTTTATTCCGAATATTTCCCAGGCTACCATCTCCAAACATTTAACACTTTTAAATCTGCACGGATTTATAAAAATGGAGAGAAGAGGACAGCATGTTTTTTATAAACTTTCTCAAGAAAAATTAATGACCATCTTATTTAACTTTAAAAAAATTTTCAACATGGAGGAAAACAATGTCTAAAAAAACTAACTATGTAAAGGGCGGATTCAACTGCGCCGAGTGTCTAATTGATGCTCACAATAAACATAATAATGGAAATATCCCTGTCTCACTGGGAAGTGGAATGGGAAGTGGACTTACTGTAGCTTCAATCTGCGGAGCTGTAAATGCTGCAGCTATTGTTATCGGTGCCGTGAAAGGAAGAACCAATCCAGAGGATCCTAATGAAGCTCGTGCCCTAGTTAACCAACTTATGAAATCTGTGAAAGAAAAATATGGAAGCGAAATCTGTTTAGACCTTAAAAAATCCGGAGTAGACTGTGCTGACATAGTGGAATTTGTCTATCAGGAATTAGATCGAATTTTAAAAGGAAACTAAATATAAGTTCATGAGAAAAGGGGAGAAAAATTTCTCCCCTCTCTCTTTATGTTCTTTTTAATATTGAATGTTGCTAGTTTCAACCTCTTCTTCTACTACTTCTGAATTCTTATTCAGCTTAAAGCCTATATAAGCCAACAGGATAACTGCTCCGATAGATAACATTACTGCCATAAAGACCACCACCTTTAATTTTTCAGAAAACGGAATTAAAATTTTTCATTCTTTTGAAGAGATTGATTTGTTATATTAATGATACCTCATATTTCACATCAAGTCAATAGTACAGAGAAAAATATTTAGTTGTACAGTCTGAAAAAATATGTTATAATTTCATTACAATTTAATAAAATGGGGATGTAAAGGTTTCGACGGGGTTGTTAGGCTATCGGTAGCAGGCCAGGTTGGTCGCTGTGAAAGACCAAACATCGTTTAGATGCAAACAACGAATACGCTTTAGCTGCATAATGTCAGCTCACCTATGATCTTTCTTTTCTGTAGGAGCGGTCAAACATGGTGTCACTTAAATACAGATTACCCTAAACGATTTCTCTAAGTTTTAGGGGACAATAACAGAGGATAGTTTCAGTTAGCCCGGTCTGGGGGAGTAACTGAGATGAAACTAAATACTGGACTAAGCTTGTAGAAGCTTATGGTGCTAGCAGTTTCGGACATGGGTTCGATTCCCATCATCTCCACCAAAAAAATATTATCAGCCACATTGAGAGAGCTTCTCTATGTGGCTTTTTTCTTGTTTAACACCTTTAAATTCACCATTTTTGAAAACAAGTGTTTTTTAATGCTGTCAGACTGTCTATAATCGATTTTAAGAGCTATCTAATTCCAGGTAAGCAATCACAAGCCTAATTTTTTTAAGACGTCTTAAAATCGATTTAAATTCCCAGTGTTTCCAATGGTTTTTTGAGTTTTTTTTAAAATCTACTTTTTATTAAAAACTCCAATTTCTGGAAACCTCATTTTATGAGGCTTCCAACTTTAGATATTTATCAGAGATTGGTCAAAAAAATAAAAACCCCTTTTTTAAAAACTTGATTTTTTTAATTTTCTGTGATAAGCTAACAAAAGTGCAAAAAATTCAGAAGGAGGGTTTAAATATGTTTTTAGAGAATTTATCATTGCTAACAAATATAATTTTATCTAAAACTATTTATGTTTTTATCCTTTTTGTATCTGTTATTTTTTCTTTTTTTAAATTATTTATTATTTCAGGATTCGACAATTATTTATTCAAAAGGTTTACTAAAATCAATAAAAATATATTTAATAGGAATGGTATCTATAATTATTTATAGATTCTATTCCTATTTTTTTTAAATCAGGAGGAATATCATGAAAAAAAATCAATTAACTAAAAAAATTTTTATCGCTCTTATTTCCGGAATCGGATTGGGAATTATGTTTCTTTTTTTAAGACAGCATCTTGTCACAAATGGAAAGGAAATTATCTGGAAGCAGATTAACTCACTTTTATTCCAAGATATAAACCAGGCTTCGGGAGCAAAATCCTTTGGAATACTTTATATAACTGGACAACTCTTTATAAATGCTCTCCAGCTTGTAATCATACCTATGGTTTTTACATCCATAATTATAGCCGTAACAAATATTTCAGACTCAAAAACACTTAAAAGAATATCTCTAAAAACTTTTATAGGATTTGGTGGGAGTTCTATTTTAGCTCTGTTTTTCGCATCTGTAATAGGACTTCTGGCATATAAAAAAGGAGTGTTTTCGGCATCAATTTCTCAGATGTCAAACGTAGTTTCTAATTCTACATCTTCTAACCCTCTTACTATATTGACCAAATCTATTCCACAAAATATATTGGCAGGACTTTCAAGCAACGGAAACGTATTAGCAACTGTCTTTTTAGGAATTTCAATAGGACTTATACTAAATCATATGGATGAGAAAGACTCTGTTGTGAAAAAGTTTGTTGTAGAGTGCAATAAGATTTGCCAGATATTTTTGTCTTTTGTAATCAATAAATTTGCTCCTATAGCTATTTTTTCACTGCTTACAAGAACTTTTGCAATCTACGGGACATCTTATTTACAAGTTGCAAGCATCTACTTTATAATAACTGCTCTGACACTCTTCCTGTTTCTTACAGCAGGATATGCCTTTATAATTTGGGTTTCAACCGGTTTAAATCCTATACCTTTTATGAAAAAAATATCTAACGTTGCAATGTTTGCCTTCTCTACCTCATCATCTGCTGCAACGTTGCCAATAAATACTAAAACTACAATTGAAAAACTGGGAGTAGACCAAACTACTACATCTTTTGTTCTTCCTATGGGAATGACAGTAAATATGAATGGAACTGCAATTATGCAGGTAATTGCAACTCTTTTCATAGCTGGAGTTGCAGGATACGAGATAACAGTCTTTAATCTTGTGACTATATCACTTCTGGCTCTTCTGGCTTCTATAGGAACTCCTGCTGCTCCCGGCGCCGGAGCTATTATATTGTTTACTATCCTAAGCGGAATGGGGTACAGCAACGAAATTGCAATCTCTGCCTATGCTATAATTCTTGGAATCAATAGACCAATTGAGATGCTTGTAACCTCCCTGAATGTTGTAGGTGATTCTGCTGTGGCAATATTTGTTTCAAAAAGTGAGGGGACTCTAGATTTGACAAAATACTCTGAATCGAATGAGCCTTCTATCCCTGAAAAAATTAATGCATAATAAAAAAATCAAACGGTTTAGTTCCTATATTCTAAAGGACCTAAACCGTTTAATTTTATTTTAAAACTTTTCTTTAAAACTACATTTTTTACACAACTCTTCTACTGCTGTGTGGTTGGAAAAACCACAATAGATAGCTTTTGCTCTTTCACTTTCTATAATATTTTTAAAGTTATTTTGAAAAATATTTCCTAAATTAGTTACCCCTTCTCCATCTAAGCAACAAGGAATAACAGTCCCATCTACTAATATTGCCACTTGATTTCTAAGTCCATAACAAAATCCTTTCTCCTCGAAATAAGTGTCACTCAGTTCTGGCCATTTAAACTCTAAATCTGAATTTATATACAACTTATCTTTTATCTTCAAACCTTTTCCCGGCACAATAAGTTCAGAGATTTTATAATTCAAATTAAATTTTTTCTCTATTTTATCCAAAATATAATTATTCCCTTTTTGTTGCAAAGAGTTTTTATCATCTTTATTAAAGTTCCAAAGCCTTAACGAAATATATGTTTGGTTCTTCTCTAAAGATCTCTCTGTAAAAAAAAGAATATTTTCAAGATAATTATTATAATCAATGGATTCTAAATCTCCGTCAAAACTATGTAATGAAAAATTTATTTGCCTAGGGGCTTTCTCTCCTAAAAGTAACTCCATGCGATTCGCAATCAAAGTCCCATTTGTTGTTATATTTACAAAAAAGCCCTCTTTTTTAGCTATTTCGAGAATCTCTGCAAGATTAGGATGGAATAAAGGCTCTCCTTTTACATGAAGATAAATATGCTTGCTATATTCTTTTACCTCTTTTAATATCTGAGTAAAATTCTCTATTGACATATATTGGGCTTTTCTTTTTGTCGTAGGACAAAAACTGCATTTCAAATTACAAATATTAGAAATTTCAATATATATTTTTTTAAATCTATTCATATTTTACTCCTTTCCTCATTTTTTTAGTTTATTATATCACAAAATAAAAAGAAAATAATTTAATGTAACTAATTATAGTAAGTTCCTGTAACGATATCATCTTTGGCAAAACAGAGCAAAAAAAATTATACTACTTAAAGGAGAAAATTTTATGGAAAAACTTATTTATACAGTTCAAATTGATGAAAAGGCAGAATTTCTCCAAAGACCCAACAGAGAAACAGATCCAGACTTTGAAAAATGGTTTTATGAAGCTATTTCTTCTGGAGTCGAGGTTTATCCCATACAGTTTAAAATAAGAAAGGGAAAAATATTTTATACTGATAAAAAGATAGATATACTGAAAAAAATATAAAAAAATCTATTTTTTGAAAAGGTATACTTTTAAGCTAGGAAGTATAAATCTCTCTTTTAAAAATGTAAAACCGGCCTTTTGAAAGAGAGATTTTATTTCTGTAGGAGAGTAAATCCTAAAGTCCCCTGTATTTCCATAGGGGAGAGTACTATTGATCAGCCCTCTTAAGATTTCCACAATATAAATTTCTCCCAATATCAAATTTCCCTCGGGAGCTAAAACCCTATACATCTCTGCTAAAGATTTCTCGGGATTTTCATAGTGGTGAAATGAATTCAGACAGGTAACTACTTCAAAAAAATTGTCTGAAAAATCTAAATTCTCAGAATCTCCCACCTTAAATTCTATTTCATCATTTTTTAATCTAGCTTTTTCTATCATTTTGGGAGATATATCTACTCCAAAAAGCTGAAAATTATCAAATTTTCTTTTTATCTGTTCTAACAGTTCCCCTTTTCCACATCCCAAATCTAATATTTTTTTGTCCTCTTCCACAGAGATCCAGGAGAGAACAGTTGCATAATGTCTGTATGAATCTCCATGATTTTTCTCTGCCATTTTGTTGAAAAAATCAACTGTATTTTTTTTGTATCCCCGGCTTTTATTAATCATTTTTCATTTCTGTAAACAAAGATTTCAGAAAACCTCTGCACTGATCATTTTTAATTAGCTGATAAAGATCCATAAGCTCTTCTGAAAAATTCTCTTCTAGAAGTATGGCAATAATCATACGATCTCTCACTATATTAGTTTTTTTCAGTTTTTCTTCAGCATCGGAATAACTCTCCTCATCTATAAGATTCACTATCTCAATTGCCTCATCAATAGCATCATGAATCTTCGTTATTCTGTCACGACGATTTCTTATCTTGTTTTTTTCGAATCTGTTTCCAGCCTTATTCACTTCATCTATAAGTTCATAGAGCTGAATATTAGGTTTTTTAATAAGAATAGATATTATCTCTCCGTAAATTCTGTTACTCTCTTTGTCTTCAGAACTCAGTTTATTCATCAGGTCAAAGTTATATTTATCGCTAAGTTTTATTAAATTCTCTTCTAATTTTTTCATTTTTCCTCCGATTTTATATGGTGCTTTACTTTAAATATCTGTTTTTCTACCGTATAATATTATAACATATATTATTTATTTGTCATAGAAGTGTAATCTTCAGATCAAAAATAAAAAACTTTTCATTTTGGAGGGAATTATGAGATTCGAAAATAGAATTCAGGCTGGTGAGTTATTGGCAGATAAACTATTAAGTTTCAAAAAATCTTCGGATATCGTGGTCGTGGCTTTAGCCAGAGGAGGAGTAGAGATAGGTTTTTCCCTTTCTCAGAAACTTCATCTTCCACTAAAAGTACTTGTTGTAAGAAAATTAGGAACTCCTCTCGATGAGGAACTGGCTATGGGAGCTGTCACTGAAGATGGAGAAACTGTTATCAATAACCAGGTGATGAGAAGCTACGGAATAACGGTGAAAGAGTTTGAAGCTGAGAAAGCGAAGGAGTTATCAGTCCTTAGAGCGAGAATGGAAAAATATCTAGGTGGCAAAAAAGACGAGTCCTTGGAAAATAAAACAGTAATCTTAACAGATGACGGTATCGCCACAGGAAGTACAGTGAAAGTAGCCATTAATTTTTTAAGAA
>JBOFCM010000145.1:0-1024 GCA_051646055.1 Fusobacteriaceae bacterium | reverse complement strand
AATATCTCTAAAAGTCTCTCTTTTTTCATAGAATCTCCTCATCTTTTTTTACAAATTTTTCTATCATTGTTTGGATATTTTCCATCACCATCTCAGGAGTAATATCCTCATAACTGTCTCCACCTACATCTCTAGGCTCTATACCTAGGTTGGTCGGATTATTCCATGGCAGCCAGTCTTTTTTGCTGGAACCTGGGCTAAATATGGCAAAGCTGGGTATCCCAACTCCCTGAGCCAAATGACGGGGGCCTCCCTCATTTCCAAAGAAAAAATCACAGTTAGAAAGTAGCATGGCCAGTTCTCTTATAGATTTTGTCTCAATATTGCTGAATATCCTCTCATGGTTATCCAGTTCACTGTGTATTTTAAGAGCAAACTCCTTTTCATCTGGAGAATAGAAGAAAATTATCTGGAGATCAGAATATTTTTCCAACATCTGTTTAATCAATTTTTTCATGTTCTCCACGGGATATATTTTTTCGGGTCTTCTCGAATTTATAGCACAGGCAAAAACTTTCTTTCTGAAATCTATTCCCGCTTCTTCCATTCTTTTTTTTAGAGTTTCCTTCTCCTCAGAAGTTACACCTATTATTATATTATTATCGTAACTTAGATTATATCCAGCATCTTCAAGGGGCTTGAGAAGTTTTTGAAATTTGTCACACTTATCCTTTACATTTTCAGGTTCTGTGATCCCGTGAGTATAGCTTCGTCCTCTGAGAAGTTTCTTCTTTTTTCCCACTCGCCCTATCCTAAATTTAGCCTTAGGAGAAAACCATGAAAAAATCTCACTTTTAGGAGTGGACATTACATCTATCACAATATCATAATCTTCTCTCGTTATCTCCCAAACTTTTTTTAAGTATCGAAAGGGATTGTCTCTGGTGCTTTTATCCAGTGATATTACACGATCTATATATGGGTGATTTAGAAAAAGTGGTGCCACAAAGTCATAGACCAGGTAATCTATTCTTGCTTCTGGAAAAGATTTTTTCAGGGTATTGCATATTACTGAGGTCAGTAT
>JBOFCM010000144.1:0-1733 GCA_051646055.1 Fusobacteriaceae bacterium | reverse complement strand
AAGCTAGATTTCCGCTATATTTTTTAAAAAATATGAGTATCCAGAAATAAATAGGAGGCTTATCAGGATAAAGCTCCCCAAAATATCTCATAATCAGATAGTTTTTACTATCTATCATATCTTGGGCAATTATCAAGTATTTAAATTCATTTCTCAAATCTGGATATCTGAGAAAAATTAGAGGAATAAATAAAATCATATACAGAATCCCTAAATAGAGATAGGCTTTTTTTGAATCTGAATTTTCCAGTTTAAAAAATTTCATAAGTCCATCCTTTCTACAATGAATTTTGATTTTTGTACCACTGAGCAAAATTTTCAATTCCCTCTCTAAAAGATGTTTTAGGGGAGTAACCTATTAATTTTTTTGCTTTACTGATATCTGCAAAAGTTTTTTCAACATCTCCAGGCTGCATAGGAAGTTTTTCTAGAATAGCTTTTTTTCCTAGGACCTCCTCTATAGTTTCCACCATCTCCCTTAAGGACACCGGTTCGCACTCTCCAAGATTTATGATTTCATAGACATTTTCATTTTTCTTCAGGTAATGAATAGTTTTCATTATTCCGTCAATTATATCTCCTATATAGGTATAGTCACGGTAGGTGTTTCCCTCTCCGAAAAATGGAATAGGCTCTCCCTTAAGGATCTTTGCGGTAAACTTGTGTATAGCCAGATCGGGACGCTGTCTTGGCCCGTAAACTGTAAAAAATCTTAGCTGAAACATATCTAGATTATAAAGTTTATGGTACACATGACCCAGTACTTCACCTGATTTTTTTGTGGCAGCATAGGGAGAGATTGCAAAATTCACAACATCTGTCTCCTTAAAGGGAACAGTTTCATTGTTTCCATAAACAGAAGAAGAGGAAGCCTGGATGAATTTTTTGACTCCATACTTTTTACTCAGCTCCAGAAGATTTAGATATCCCCTAATATTTACTTCTTCGTAGGCCATTGGGTTTTCCAATGATGGACGAACCCCTGCAAGAGCTGCTATATTAATAACAAAATCTGGCATCTCTCTGCTGAATATTAGGTCCATTTTTTCCATGTCCCTGATATCGCAGTATTCCACAGAATAGTTTTCATTTTTTATAATTTTAAGAGTGGTTCCAATCTTTTCATCTTTTCCATGGAGAGCTAAAATTTCTGAAAGTTTTTCAGTTTTTTTTCCTACCTCTAAAAGATTTTTAATCTTTATATTTTCGCTATAAAAATTGTGGAAATTATCTACTCCGATGATTTCGTGTCCCTCTTTTAAAAGAGCTTCTGTAAGATGTGATGCGATAAATCCTGCTGCTCCTGTAATTAAAAATTTCATAATTTACTCCTTTTCCATATTGTATAGTTTTATGTTTTCTTTGTCATCTGAGGCTCTCAGAAAGTTTTTTTCTCCTAGAATCCTATAATCTCTTAGAGATTGTGGAAGATTTTTGCCTGAAGTAGGTTCCTCTTTGGAGAAGTAGATTAATTTTTCAGGAAGCTCCACATTCTCTATTTTTTTTATCTTACCTCCCACATTCCAAACATCCCACATTGCAAAATCTTCTGCATAAATAGGTAAATTTTTCCATTCAGATTCAGTTTTGAAATTTTTTAGATATTTACTGTTTTTTTCAAATTTATTTCTCAAATCTTTTTCGATAAACCAGATAGTTGTTAGGCTTACAAGTACAATTGATATTCCGCTATAAAAAATTACTTTTTTTCCATAACTGATTTTATTTTTAAA
>JBOFCM010000143.1:0-5428 GCA_051646055.1 Fusobacteriaceae bacterium | reverse complement strand
ATTCAGTATCCAAGGTAGATCACAGTCTTGCAAGTAACGGAACACTTCTGAACCTAAGATTCCCAGAAGAAGCTGTGGCAGGAATCGAGGGAAGAGACATACTTGTAAGCTTTATGGATGAGTATCTTGCTAAGGGGGGGATGCACGTTCAGTTTAATATAATGAGTGCAGACACCATGAAAGCAGCACAGAAAAATCCTAAAGACTACAAGGATATGCTGGTGCGTGTGGCCGGATACAGTGCTTATTTTGTAGAACTTGGAAAACCGTTACAGGATGATTTGATTCAGCGGACAGAGCTACGGTTTTAATTGATTAAAAAAAACTTGAGATTAAAGGAGAGATATATGTATTTTAAATTTGATTTTCTACTTGTGGGATTGATGCAGGTTATTGGATTTTTCGTTCAGGGAACTACTGGATTTGGATGTACAGTAATTGCAGCGGCAGTTACAAATGGTATATTAGGAACATCTGTAGGAGTTCCATATGGTACGATTATTACGCTACCTTTTCTATACTACCTTGGAATTAAGGGAAGAAAAGAAGTTTCGTGGAAAGATTTAGGGAAGATTATTCTAGGTTGTGCACCTGGAATATTTATCGGAAATATGTTATTCTATAAGATCAATGCTCAAACAGCCAAAATAGGTATCGGTGCTATGATTATTGTTATCGCAACTATGAATATCCATAAACATATTGTAAAACCATTAGTTATGAAATGTGTGGAAGAGGATGAGGTAGAAGATACAACAGGAAGAAAGATCTTCCGTTACGGTTGTCTTCTCCTTGGAGGTGTTGTTCACGGTGCATTTACAATTGGCGGTCCATTGATTACTGTTTATACTCTGGAAGCTATAAAAGATAAGAAAAGTTTCCGTAACACGATGACTTGGCTATGGTGTGTTCTTAATACATGGAATGCTTTCAGCCAATACCGTGGTGTGGCAGATAAACCTTATTTGATGAGTGCTTTAATGGTTGGAATTCCTTTAGCCGGTATAGGATTCTTCTTCGGAATGAGATTCCTTGAGAGAATCAACAGAGTACAATTTTTACGTATGGTTTATGCAGTTCTAATGTTAATCGGAGTAAATATGTTTAAGGGAAGTATATCTTGGACACCTGAATTAATAAAATTCTCAAGTATCGGTCTTGGAGCGGCTTTTGCTGGATACAGTTTTATGGTCATGAAAAAAAGAAATGAAAATTCTATAACTGGAGTTTAATTAAAAATTACAATATGAAGGATGGTTTACAAATGAATGATTTTAATTTTAAAATACCACAAAATATCCAGTTCGGAATGGGAAGTCTAAAGAAACTTCCAGAAATATTGAAAGAAAACGATTCAGATCATGTTTTTTTGATTTCAGACCGTGTTCTTGAGAGCATAGGAGTTGTAAAAAAAGTTCAAGATATTATAGAGGAAGGAGGGATAAAATGTACAACCTATCTAGATGTTATCCCTAATCCTACTATAGATATTGTCAATGAAGCAGCTGATCTTTACACCTCAGAAGGTGCAACAAGTATGGTAGCTCTCGGGGGAGGAAGTCCTCTAGATGTGGCAAAGGCTGTGGGAGTTCTTACTAAATTTGGAGGAAAGATTACAGATTACGAAGGGCTCAATAAGGTTCCTGGGCCCATAGCACCTATGATTGCAATTCCCACAACTGCCGGAACAGGAAGTGAGGTAACAGCCTCTTCTGTAATTACTGATGTAGCCAGAAACTATAAATTCTCAATAGTGAGTTATGAAACTCTTCCCAAGTATGCGGTTTTGGATCCTGAACTTATTATGACAGCACCAGCATCAATAGCTTCCTCTTGCGGAATCGATGCACTGATCCATGCGATAGAGGCATATCTTTCTAAAAATGCTTCACCATTTTCAGATTCAATGGCAGAAAAAGCTATGGAGTTAATAGGGAAAAATCTCCGTAACTTTGTGGCAGACAGAACAGATGTAGAAGCTGCATGCGGAATGATGTCTGGATCTACCTTTGCCGGAATCTCCTTTGCATGGGCAAGACTGGGAAATGTTCATGCAATGAGCCATCCTGTAAGTGCTTTCTACCATGTGCCTCACGGAGTAGCAAACTCTGTACTTCTTCCTACTGTTATGGAGTATAATGCTGTAACTGATAAGGGACGTTATGAAAAAATCTATAACTACATCCGTGAAGGAAAAGAGGTAATAGAAAACTTTAAACCTGCAATGCTTATAGAAGAGCTTAAAAAATTAAATGCAGATCTGAAGATTCCAAAATCTCTTTCAGAACTAGGGGTAAAGGAAGAGATGATAGAAGCCATGTCAATCGATGCAATGAAGAGCGGAAATGTTCTTGCAAATCCAAGAGAGACAACTTTAGAAGATATGATTGAACTTTATAGAAAAGCCATGTAAAAAATTTAAAAATGAGAGGAGAGTGAGATTGTGAAAATAGAGAGAGAATATGGACAGGAGCAACCTCATATTTCAGCTGGAATTTTTAAAATCAGAATACCGTTTGTGCACTTCGGATTTGAAAAAATCGATTTTTTTCAGGGATTATTGCTGTGTGCTGTATGTCTGGGAGCTATTCCAATGCTACAGGAATATTTAGGAATGCCCTTTGATGTAGCAATGACTATTGTTGTATTTAATGGAGTGTTTTATTTTCTCCATATATTATTGGGAGATCCAATCATACCTGGTTGGATAACTCCTGCTATTCCTATTGTGATGCTTTATCTTAACCATTATTCTATGGGAAAGGAAAGAGTTCACGCCCTGATTGCATTTCAGATCTCTTTGGGAATAATATCTGTTGTTTTAGGAATAACAAATTTTGGAAAAAAGATAACGTCTGTTGTACCCAATGCCATGAAATCAGGAGTTATTATAGGGGCTGGTATTGCTGCTGTCAATTCCACAGTAAAAAGCGGGGGAAATTTTGATAAGTATCCTCTATCTATTATAATCTGTACAGGGATTGGATTTTATTTCCTGTTCTCAAGTAATTTTAAAAAAATAAAAGATACCAATAGATTTACTAAAATTCTTTTTGATTTGGGATCTCTACCCATAATTATACTTGCTATATTTGTCGGTCCTCTTGTAAAAGAAGTGGGTGTTCCAAATATCGAGTGGGGAATTACATCTCTGGCAGTAAAGGATCTTATTAATAACTGGACTATTTTTGGTTTGGGAATACCTCCTTTAGAAATGTTTGTAAAAGGTCTCCCAGTAGTAATATCAACTTACGTTATTCTTTTTGGTGATGTGATTCAGGCACAGTGTCTGTTGGAAAATGCTGCCAAGGAGAGAGATGATGAGATAATAGACTATAATTCTAATCGTTCCCATATAATTTTTGGATTAAGAAATGTGCTCATGGGAATATTTAGTCCTACTATTACAATGTGTGGTCCTCTTGCTGCTGCTATGCAGGTAGTTTTGTGTGAGAGATATAAAAATGGAAGAAAAACTATGGATACCATCCATGCAGGGGCCATGTCTTATAGATATGGAACTTTCTGCGGATATTTCCTTCTTCCCATTGTTACCCTGGTTAAACCGATTTTAGGAATTGCCCTTGCTGCCACCATGCTTATTCAAGGATTTGTCTCTGTGAGAGTGGGGGTACTTAAATCAAAGACAGTCAATGATCTTGGAATAGCTGGAGTTATGGCTACTATCATCGCCTCAAAAGGGGCTGCATGGGGACTTTTAGCTGGAATTGTTCTCTGTATATTTGTGAATCTAGGGAGAAGTAAGGAACATGAAGCCTTGCTGGTTCAAGAGTTTGATTCTGGAAATTCCAGATAGTAAAATAGAATTTTATCTATTTTAAAAGGGATAATATCACCATCAAGTGATATTATCCCTTTTCTTTTACACTTCTTCTATACATTTTGCAGGGCACACCAACTGGCAGGCTCCGCAGTCTACACATGCCGATTCGTTTATAACTCTTTTTCTGTTTTCAGCTTCTGATATACAGCCTACTATACAGGTTCTTTCACAGCTTCCACATCCCACACATTTTTCCGCGTCTATTCTCCTAGCCATTGATTTGCCTCCCTCTGTTTTTATAGTGTCTGTTTATATGAAGTTACCGTAACTTCTAAAACTCTAGTCAGGAAAGAAAACTTTTCTTTCATCATATTGAACTGTTCTCCAGAAGAAAGAAATTTTGCAGTTCCTTCAACAAGAAATCCAGTTCCCATATATCTATATCCCATTACCTCATGACTTCCCAAAGTCAATTTCACCTTTGGATTCTCATTGATATTTTTTTCTGTCTGAATCATGGCTGCTGCCGGGATAAGAATCTTGTTCTCATCTGCTATATTAAGATAGCTGTTCCATGTATTGGAAACATGAGCCTCACCATTTGCACAAGTTACAATTGAAACAACACCTTCATGTCTGATAGTCTCCAAAAATTTTTCATTGAAAAACATAGTAAAACCTCCTTAAATTTAAATTAATTCTATAATTAATCGTAGATAATGTTTGTCTATGATTAATTATACATCACATATTAGATTTTGTCAACAACAAATATACAACTTGATAACTGTTAGTTTTGATGATAAAATGTATAAACCGCTAATTCACAGCAGTCAGCGTAATATTTCTATATAAAGGAGTCAAATTTATGAAATTATCAGTAGGAGTAGAGTATGCTTTACACTGCCTGTTATATATGGTAAAGCTGAAAGATAAACAGATGGCAGGCATCAAAGAACTTGCCGAGTTCCAGGGAATCTCCGAATCTTATCTTTCAAAAGTTTTTACAAAACTTACAAAGTCCGGGATAGTGAGAGCTGTTCCAGGAGTAAAAGGCGGCTATGAACTGGCTCGGGATGCTTCCCATATCTCTTTTTGGGATGTTGTAGAAGCTATCGAGGGAAAGGAGCCTTTCTTTCACTGTGCAGAGATTAGGCAGAAAACAATTTTAGTCGATCAGGAAAATCTTCCTGATTCCTACACAAAATGTCCCTGTACTATAAAAAAAGTTATGCTTCAAGGAGAAAATGAGATGAAAAAATACCTCTCTCATAAAACTTTGGAATGGCTATACCAGGAAGTTTACGGAAAAGTCCTTCCTAAGGAAGCTGAAGAGGAAACTTTGGAATGGTTTATGAAAAAAAACAGCAGCAAGGCATAAAAAGTCAGGGGATACCCATTGTGGATATCCCCTGACTTTTTATTTTAAAAACAGCTTTAGATTTTTTTTATTTTGTAATTTCCTTCAGACTCTGGAAGATATTCAAACTCTGGATTTAAACTTTTTACAAAGGCACCCAGCCAGGAGTTTCTTAGGCTGTAAAAAACCGCCACATCTACACCTTCTTTTGACCACAGATCTTTATGGACGCAGAGTCTTCTCTCCCAAGCAACTAAATTGTCCTCTGAAACAGACACAACGTT
>JBOFCM010000142.1:0-3060 GCA_051646055.1 Fusobacteriaceae bacterium | reverse complement strand
GAGATTTTTCTATTTTCACCCCTCTTTTCCACTTCTTTTTCTTTTCTAAAAACCCCATATTCCTTGGCTTTCAGAGATACTCTTCACCACTATTTTCTCCATTTATCACAAAATCCCTGCAAACCCCTGAAAACATTGGATTTTTTTAAAGCTTTTAAGGTGTCTGTTTTTTTATACCCTTATGTTTGTTCATGCCGAAAACGACCCCTCTCAGAATTGATTATAAGCAGTCTGAAGCGATATTATGACATGTGTTTTTATTAAAAAATGTATTCCTAACACAATTTTTTCCTATAAAACACATTTTTTTTGTCTACCTCCTCACTCTTTTCACTATTATCAAAAATTAACCATTTTCTTCTTTTAATTTGAACAAAAAATTGGTATAATTGAAGATGTTAAATTAGGGATCTATTATCCTTATAATTTTCCAAACATTTATTAAGGGGTTGATAAAATGGTTAATTTTTTATTGGCAGTTGTTGCAGCTTATCTTTTGGGATCTATTCCAAGCGGTGTATGGATAGGTAAAATTGCAAAGGGTATTGATATTCGTGAGCATGGAAGCAGAAATCCAGGTGCTACAAATGCCTACAGAGTTCTGGGGCCAAAGTACGGAATAGGAGTTCTCCTCGCCGATGCTTTCAAGGGATATCTTCCGCTTCTTCTTGCCAAGGATATATTCCAAATATCAGGGACCTCTCTTATACTTGTGGGATTAATGGCAATAGTAGGACACTCTCTGTCTCTTTTCCTTAACTTTAAGGGCGGAAAGGGAGTTGCTACCAGTCTGGGAGTTTTTTTATATCTATTTCCTAACGGAATAATCATTGTATTTGCGGCTTTTGTACTTATAGTGGCTTTTACAAAGTATATATCTCTAGCTTCCATAATAGGTGCGGGGCTTCTTCCGCTGCTTGCACTGTTCCTGCCTCTCAACGAGGGAATTCCTAGATTTTCTCTCTTTATAGTTTCGCTTCTTGTGGCTGTATTTGTAATTTACCGTCACAGAGCCAATATTGACAGACTTATGAAAGGTACAGAGAATAAATTTAATCTCAAATCTAAAAAAAAATAGACCGGGAGGTATTATGAAAAATATTGCTGTTATAGGAGCCGGAAGTTGGGGAACAGCCCTGGGTCTCACACTGGCAAAGAACGGACACAAAGTTACCATGTGGGAATATAACAAGGAGCAGTGCCAAAAACTGAAAGAGGAGAGGGAAAATAGTAAGTTTCTTCCAGGACATAGATTTCCTGAGAATCTCTCTATCACAAACAAGAGTGACAATCTTCTGGACGGTATGGATGCTGTTATCTTCTCAGTTCCTTCTCAGGTTTTAAGAGGTGTTATATCAAAATTCTCCGATCAAATTAAGGAAAACACAATAATTGTAAATACTGCCAAAGGTATCGAGATATCTTCAGGGCTGAGACTTTCAGAGGTAATCAAAGAGGAGATTCTCGGAAAATATCACAAAAATATAGTTGTCCTCTCGGGACCTACACATGCTGAAGAGGTGGCCAACGCTATCCCTACAACAATTGTAGCTGCAGGAGATCCTGAAAATGCAAAAAAAATTCAAGAGATTTTCAACAATCCAAATTTCAGAGTATATGCCGGGACCGACCTTATAGGGGTTGAGATTGGCGGGGCAGTAAAGAACTGTCTGGCTATCGGAGCAGGAATTGCTGACGGAATGGGATTTGGAGATAATACCAAGGCCGCTCTTATGACAAGAGGACTGGCTGAGATGACAAAATATGGTGTTGCCCTTGGAGCTCAGGAGAAAACTTTCTCCGGTCTGACAGGGATAGGAGACCTTATTGTTACATGTGCCAGCAAGCACAGTCGTAACAGATATGTGGGTGAGAAGCTCGGTCAGGGAGAGAGCATGGAAAACATATTAGCTGGAATGGTAATGGTAGCTGAGGGAGTTCCTACTGTAAAAGCGGTTTTCCAAAAATCTCAGGAACTGGGTATTGATATGCCTATCGTAAAAGGTATCTACGATGTTATATATAATGGGGCAGATGCAAAAAACATTGTTTATGGACTTATGAATAGAGAACTTAAGTTCGAATTTTAAAAATATAAATAATTAAAGCGGGGTTTGATGTTTATGTTTGAGAAGGATTTAATTTCACTTTATCTGGATGATATCAGGAAATATGATATTCTGACTAAAGATGAGGAGTTTTCACTTTTAAGAAAAGCACAGGCTGGAGATTTAGAGGCTAAAAACAAGCTTGTTGTCTCCAATCTGAGATTAGTTGTAAGTATTGCAAAGTCTTACTCTGTAAAGGGTATGAATCTTATCGATCTGATAAGTGAGGGAAATATAGGACTTATAAATTCCATAGAAAAATTTGATATCTCTATGGGAAACAGATTTTCTACCTATGCTGTATGGTGGATAAAACAATCTATCAATAAAGCCATTATCACAAAGGGAAGAGAGATTCGAATTCCCTCTTACAAATATGAAATGATAGGAAAATTGAATAAATTTGCCGTTAAATCTCTCATGGAGAACGGATCCTATCCTAGCAATGAAACTATTGCAGCCAATCTAGATCTGTCACCTGAAAAGGTGGAGAAACTTCTTGTGGAGTTTCAGGATATGCTCTCCCTCAATGCCAATATAGGAGAGGATATTTTTCTTGGGGATACTATCAAAGATAATGAAAATTACACATTTGAAGATGCTCTTATTGAAAAAATTGATAAGAGTCAAATTTTACAGATGGTCAGTTCCCTCTCCCAGAGGGAGCAGAACATTCTCACCATGAGATATGGACTGGATGGAAATGAAACCCGTACCTTGGAAGAGGTGGGAAAGGCATTTTCCATCACAAGGGAGAGGGTTCGACAGATTGAAAAAAGAACCTTGGAAAAACTCAAGGTAAAATATGAAGCATCTGTTTAGGAGGAAGCGTGGAAGTTAGAGTTAATAGAATTGAATTTATTAAAAAACTTAAGATAGTTGAGAAAGCTATTTTTGAAAACAAGATAAAACCCATCATCTCTTGTGCTCTTATAGAGACAGGGGAGGAGGA
>JBOFCM010000141.1:0-2353 GCA_051646055.1 Fusobacteriaceae bacterium | reverse complement strand
ATAAGAATTCCCTAACTTCCTCTTCATTTAACTCCAATATTTCTCTAATCAAACTCACACAACTCCTCAATTTTTCAACTTTGTAACACATGTGTTACAAAACTTTCCCCATTTTATCCGTTAGACTGCTTTAGAGCCTCTATTATCAAGGCTTTTTTTATTGAATTGAAAATCATTTTATGATGGCCATTATTGGGAGTAGATCCCACTTTCTCCACATAAATTTCCTCAGCTTTTTTTTCATAGGTCTCTTTTATTTCTTCTGGAAACTGTAAAAAAGCATTGTAGAGAATGTTGTCAAAATTTTCTTGAGACTCAAATCTATTCTCATCTTCTCTCTCTTCTTTCAGCTCAATATTAACAGGTTCTTTCTCCTCAATTTTTTCAAATCTTTTAATCTCTGCAACCTCAATTACAGAATCAGTAACTCCAGTTTTTTTAATTTTTGGCACATCATTTGGAAGATTTTTCAAAATTCCATTTATATACTGAACGAGAGTAGTATCTATCTCTTTTTTCAGATTTTCATATAAGGCATTTAGTACCTTTACAGCGTAATCTTCCCCTTCCAGCTGTATTATTTTTTTGATTTTGTTATCTGTGTGCTTATTCCAGGACTTAGAAACATAGATATTTCTCTTGGCTTTCACTATTGCTGACTCTATTTTTTTCACATCAACTTCCCGATACATCTCTTCAGCCTCTACTATTTTTAGCTCTGTCGGCTGAACTTTTGAAACCTGTTTCGGATAAAATTTCAGTGTTTCCCATCCTCTTTTTTCAGGAAAAAATTTAAAATCACTCTTGATTCCTGAGATATGGTAAACCTCTTTTAGGGCTGGTTCCAGAAAATATTTCACTAGAAGACTTTTGTTTTTGTATGATTTTGGGAGCTGGAAAAAGTTGAACAGCTCCTCTTTCAAAATCTCTACCTCTCCCCTTTTGATGTGGTCTTTAAGTAGTCCGTAAAGTCTGAAAGTATAGATTCCGCTTATCTTATTGACTACGACTCCCTCAAGAGGTACATAAACTTTTGGCAGAAGAAGCAGATCCAGTATCTCCAGAGGTATCTGGTACTGTAACCATGTTTGAGATTTCTCTTTTGTAAATCTCACTGAAGCTATCAAAGATGATGTTATATCTATATCCAGCTTTTTTTTGTTGATGTAGTTAAAACTTAGAGTTATTTCTGCTGCTTTTTTCAGATCTCTTTTCAGCTCGCTTTGATTGGAACCTATGGATTTATTCAGGGCTGTAAGGTCTATTTTCTTAAAGTCTGAATATGAATGGGTAACAATATCCTTGCAGTATTCCTTTAACTCAGAAAAAAAATCATTGATCTCTTCTCTGCTAAATTTTTTTAGCTCTTTATTCTGTGGGCTATATCCAAGTTTTAAAGTTTTATCCTTTTCTAGATTGGTAAGAAGAATTTTTCTTTCTCTCTCATCTCCTGTCATCTGATAAATGTCTTTTTTTCTGTATTCATAGATTTCTTTTGTAATCTCCTGTATTTTGGAATAGTCCATTTCTATTTCTGAAAAATCAAAATCTTTTCCAGAATAGACAAATTCAATATAGTCTTCTATATATCCTTGTTTGATTACAGTCTCTATTTTTTCCTTAATCTTTTCCCTGTATCTGGGTCTCATCTCATTCTGTGCTTTAAGGAGTAGTGCAAAGATAGCCTTTTCAACTCCAACATTAAAATATTTATTATCTTTGGAGAAAAAAGTAGTCAGTGCTGTATGTTGATTTAACGTATTTTCTTTTGTATCTTTCATAATATTATAATACCACCTCTGTTTGTAGGTTTAAAGGTTTAAAGGTTTAATAAGGTTTAGACCATGTTTTGCCCAGTATTTCCAAGGGCATTTTGCATGCTTATGCAAGTTTTACTCACGCTTATGCAAGTTTTACTCGGCTTTATGCAAGTTTTACTCGGCCTTGTGCAAGTTTTACTCGGCTTTATAAAAGTTTTACTCACGTTTTTTTTCCAATGCAAGTTTTACTCACGTCTTAAGCAAGTTTGACTAATTGTATTTTAATAGTATATGATATTTCCATTCCAATTGCAAGATTTTCTAAATATTTTTAAAAATTAAAAAAAAGTACGAAAAAAATCAAGAAAAATCCGGAAAATGTAGTAAAATCAGATGTTATCGTGAGTCAAACTTGCTTAGCAGTGTAGGAAATTGGGATTTCCCCTTTTTATCCTTGAATAAAAAGGGATTTTAAGTTATTATAATTATTGAAATTGATAGAATGAGGGGAGAGAGATGGATAAGGGAAAAGTATTTACCATAAAAGTAAATAAGGGCGGTATCGGAAAAACATTTATAACTGTTCAGATTGG
>JBOFCM010000140.1:0-2631 GCA_051646055.1 Fusobacteriaceae bacterium | reverse complement strand
GCTACTAAATGATAATATGAGGATTTTTTGTTAATTGGATATGGTTAAGATGACTAAGTTAGTGAAACACTCTAAAGGTAGGATCAGAATTGGGGGGTAAGAATAATAGTAATAATAAATGGTTTGTTTAGCATATAAGATAAAAAGTAAATATATATATATAAAAATGTTTATATATTATATTTTATTTTTTTAAGATAAGAACATACATAGTGTGGGTAGGTTGATGTAGGTAATAGTCCCTCACTCCTATCCCCAGTCTTCTCCTAAGTATCACGTGGATGGTTAGTAAAATTCGGGAAGAGGGAGAAAATTCGATAGGAGGGGGAGGTTTAAGGATAGGGAATTAGTGTGGAGGGGTGGAGTTAGACTGATGGATTATGGGTAAGTCACCATCTTTGAGGTTAGATGGCAGGAAGGATATAAGGGTTTTTTGGACTTCTGATGGGTTGAAGATAAGACTGGTAGAAGCTTGTTGTGCGGTATTGAGCGCAGCCGCCAGTTAATTCTCTTCCAGGGATGACAGACCCTCTTTTTTGTACCTCTGGTAACCTTGCGGTGTTAACAAGGAGGTATTAAGAGAGGGTGGTAGGTATCCAGCTTATCTGGGTTTACTAGGAAATGTTTGTCAGGAGTAGAAGTTGGGGTGTAGTGTAGGGGTTAGGACCAGGTGAATGGGGACAGGGAGACCGGGGTTCTAGTCCAAAGAAAAAATTTTTTTTGGGGGATGTGATGTGGGATCAGGATTATAGGAGGTTTATTTTGATATCCGATTCGCTGATGTTGGTAGATTCAAAAGGAATTTTACATGCCTTAGTAAAATTTAACAGATTCTCTTTTTGGTACCTCTGGTAACCTTGCGGTGTTAACAAAGAGGTATTAGGAGAGGGTGGTAGGTATCCAGCTTATCTAGGTCTACTAGGAAAGGTTTTTGTCTGGCATAGAAGTTGGAGTGTAGTGTATGGGTTAGGATCAGGTGAATGGGGACAGGGAGATCGGAGTTCTAGTCCAGGGAAAATTTCGGGGATGTGATGCGGGATCAGGATTATCGGAGTTTATTTGATATCCGATTCGCTGATCTTGATAAATTCAAATGGAATTTTACATGCCTTAATAAAATTTAACAGATTCTCTTTTTGGTGCCTCTGGTAACCTTGCGGTGTTGACAAAGAGGCATTAGGAGAGGGTGGTAGGTATCCAGCTTATCTAGGTCTACTAGGAAATGTTTGTGTCTGGCATAGAAGTTGGAGTGTAGTGTATGGGTTAGGATCAGGTGAATGGGGACAGGGAGATCGGAGTTCTAGTCCAGGGAAAATTTTGGGGATGTGATGCTGGACCAGGATTATCGATTATTCGATTCGCTGGTTTGGATAGATTTAAATTAAAAATCTTGCATTCCCTTTACAAACAAAAAAAGTTTTCAAATTAGAAATTGGATTGGGAGACACACGTCTGGGACTGATCAACCTAAGACGGGCCGCCTTGGGGGAGAGTGTATAGTGATTAAAGGCCGAAACACTCAATGATCCTAAGGTACACTACTGATGATGTGAATCTCCTTTTAGAGACTCGTTTAATTTTATTAAAAAGAGCCTTAATACTAAACCAATTCTAAACTTAAACCTTCCTAGATATAGCCCTAATACTAAAACCAAAATCTAAAGTTAACCCTCTTAGGAATAGCCCTAATACTAAAATTAGTTCTAAACTTAACCCTCTTAGAAATAGCCCTAACTCTAACCTCAACCCACCCTAACCCCTTACCCTACCCCTTACCCTACCCCTACCCCTAACCCTACCCTTACCCCTACCCCTAACCCTAACCTTAACCTAAACCCTTAACCTAACCCTAACCCTAACCTTAACCTAACCCTAACCTTAACCTTAACCTAACCCTAACCTTAACCTAACCCTAAACTTAACCCTTTTAGAAATAACCCTAATACTAAACTAACTCTAAACTTAACCCTTGTAGGAATAGCCCTAATACCAATCTTCTTAGAAAATAGCCTTGGATGATTATTTGGGGCTAACCATTATATATTTTTTTTGAAAATAGAATGTAGCCTTCTTATACATATTCCTGGAAGTTTATAGAACTGGGTATATTGTTTCAGAAGTACATAGAGTTAAAAGAAAGGGGCCTAGTGCTAACTTTTGGTTGACAAAATGGGATCTGAGTTGGCCAAGGAACAGTGGAATACTGGGTTGGGCTAGGACCCCTAGGGATAAATTATGATTAGAATATGATGGCAAGAATAGGGAAGCCTACTAATCCTTTCAAAAAACATGCGCCGGCCTGTGCCTTTTCTGCGTTCTCCCTAAACCAAACTGGGTGATCTGAAAGATGGTTGCCTAGGGGGAGACGTTGCTTTATCTTACAAAGACCTAACCTAGCCCGTGCCTTCGGAACTGGGGGATTATATGGAGCTTAAAAGTTGGTTGTATAAGGATAGGAATTACGCTGCCCTACTTGGTCCTGAGTTAGATAGTAGGAATGGGATCAAGTGGGGGAGCTGGAGAGGAAGCTAATTACAGTTCGGAAGGGGTTCTGACGAAATCCCGTCACACCCTTCTTATCTCTTTGCTCTTGTGCTTGGTTCAGTTTCTTTTTTTCTTTAGTTTGGAAGA
>JBOFCM010000139.1:0-12214 GCA_051646055.1 Fusobacteriaceae bacterium | reverse complement strand
GATAAATCATGTTTACCTGATACGGCTCTACCTGTATTGGTATGTATATCTTCTCCTATACGGAATAACTGAGTCATAGCTTCATCTCCTGACACTAAAGCTGTGACCCTTAACTCTAATTGAGAGTAATCTGATTCTATCATGGTCCAGCCCGGGGGAGCCCCTATTAATGATCTGATAGCTTTATCCCTGGGAACTTGTTGAAGGTTAGGATTGTCACAAGCTGTTCTTCCCGTAACAGTTCCATGTAGTTTAAAATTAGGATGTAATCTTCCTTCATGCATTCTCTCCTTCCACCCATCTACGAAATGTGATATTTGTATAGTAACACCTCTGAAGTCTAATATTAGTTGAGGTAATGGAGAATATTCCCTAAGCCTCATTAACACCGATTCACCTGTTGAAGGTTGTCCCGCTTCTGTCTTTTCTAATATAGGTAAATCTAAGTCTTCATATAATACTTTCTTTATCTGTGCTGATGAAGCCCAATTTATTTCTCTACCTACTAAATCCTCGAAGGGTTTAAGTTGTGCTAGAATGTCAGCTTGTTTCTGTCTTAGTTGTTTTTCTAATTCCTTAAATCTATCCTGGTAAACATATACCCCTAACTCTTCTATATCCTCATAGGCTCTAGCAGCGGGCATAACTAAGTTCTCATATATCTTATATAGAGCTTTATCTGCTTTTAGTTCTTTTCTAAAGTATTTATATAATTTATAGGTCCACAGTATATCATAGGCCAAATAATTTTTATAATTTTTATAGTCAGTTAAATTCTCTAGATTACCTGTTTTAAGTTTTTTATCTATATCCCACTCCTGTGCACCACATTTAAATATTGCATTCTCTTTTAAACCATTGGCTGTGTTCTCATCTAATAAGTGTGATGCTAACATAACATCAAATCCGGCCTTAGGACTAAATCCATAGTGTTCTCTACAGAACAAATTATCAAACTTTATATTAGAGCCTATAACCTTATATTCATCTAACTGTTTTAATATATAATTAATTACCTTCTGTCTAGCCCTGGGGTATCCTTTGAAAGGTGAATACCTAGTACCTACATCTATTATATATTGAACCTTGTCATTACCAAAACCTATTAGGTTTATATTCTCTTTATATCTATTTAAGCCTGAAGTCTCTATGTCAAATGCGATAGCTGGATATACATATGAATTAAAGGCCTTTTTTGCATCTTTTAAGCTCTTTATCTCTATTACATTAGGATTTACCTGTATTTGGGTATCTTCACCTCTTACAAGGGCAGCAAATAGGTCTAATGACTTCTGTATCTGAGGTGCTTTCTTCACATCATAGAATATAGTCCTGGGTGAGTAGGTAGCTACATAAGATATTCCCTCTACTTCTGTTATAGTTCCTTGTATATCAGTTATCTTCCTATCTATGGCAGCCTGTACTGATTGAGCTCCCAATAATAATACATACTTAGGTTTAACCCTTTTAATTTCTTCCTGTAAGTGTATTTTACACTTCTTAACCTCAGATACCTTTATCTTCCTGTCTTTAGGTGTTCTACATTTTACTGCGTTAGTATAATAGACCTCTTTGGGTTTTATATTATTCTTTTTTAGGTAGTTCTTTAAGTCATCATCCATAGTAGCTTCTTGAGCCTCTTCACATTCATCAGATGCATAACTATTAATTATCATGATGTCTGATTTATCATTACCCGAACCTGGTATCTGTGAAGGACAAGAAAATTTGTGTAATTCACATAATTGACAATCCATGTTATTTACCCTCCTTTCTCTTTCGATTCTCATCTATTTTATCCTGCATTAGTTTATTCCATTGCTCTACTGTTAATATCATAACTACCTATCCTCCGTTGTTAATACTAATAATATTATTGACATTCCTATTTGTATCATTCTTTCTAAACTGGCTCCATATATTAAATATAGGAATATACTTCCTATTAGTGATAGCCCTGCTAATACCTTAATTAATGTTCTCATATTACCCTCCTTTATACTGTTAAAAAGAGAAGGCCTAAGCCCTCTCCTGTATTTTCTTCTCTATTATTATTACCATTAAAACCGAGGCATATACACCTCCTGCAAATAACCATTCCATTTATTAGAATACTCCCTCTATATCCTTGTTATAAACATGCATACTGCTTACAAAGTGAGTAAATGAACCTATAGGATATAATATATCATTTCTATCTTGTATTCTCTGTGCTACTTCTTTAGCAGTTAATATAGCTAAATACACATCATTTGAATAATGAGTTATAAAGTCACATGATCTTTGGAAGTATGTAACATGAAGTTCTCCATCTCTTACCATGAATTGATAACCTAAAGTACAAGGTACTCTTTTCTTACCTCCTATGTGTTGTATGTCTCCCGGTTCCCATATTGATAAGAAGCACTGTCTTGAGTCTGGATTCTCTGCTAACTCATTGGCTATCTCATTTAATTGATCCAGGTCTATTAAATCCACATCAGTTATAGTTCCAAATATATCTTCTCTTATATGATCAATTGTTATAGGGTTAAACCTCTCCGGGTATGAGTAGTCCTGTTTTCCTTCTACCATGAACTCATTCCATAATTCCTCTCTGTGCTTATATGCTTCTCCTGGATTTAATCTCTCACCTGAGAACCTCTCTGCAGCTTCTGCATCGGCCCAAGGTTGTGTAGTAAATGAAACTATTTCATCCACAGAAGGTTCTAATATAGTATAAACATAATTTCTTAATTCCTTTGTCTCGTAATCTGAGTTACCCTCTACTATCTTATTTTGCATTGATTTAGGTTTAACTATATGACCCATCTCTGCTAAGTCTCTTTTTATCTCTTCTCTTGTTTCTGTAAAATCCATAAATATTCTCATATTACTTTACCTTCTTTCTTTTCTTTTTTATTTTAGTTTCTTTAATTTCTTCTCCTGTGTAGGAATCTATCTTAGATCTACTCATTATATTATAAGAGCTGATTTTATCTAACTTACCATGTTCTTCTTCAAATTTTTCTAATTCTTCCTTTACTGCTTCTATATCCTGTTTTCTCATCTTCACATCTATGGGGCGATTATCCTTCATTTTAGCTTTTCTAGATGTGGCTGCATTAGCGTCGGATTCTGATTTACCCCCTCCTGAGCCTCTAGAAGTATCTTCTCTATAGGTTTCGGATATACCTTCATACATCATCTTGTCTAACTTAGCTATCTTAGGAGATAACTCCTGTATTAACCTAGAGGTTGCACCTACTGAAGCATTTCTTCTGTAGTAAGAAACCATACTTTCTAATTCTCTCTTGTATTTAGCTGGTGAGTATATAGGACTGCAACCCTCGGGTGATAACCAGCCTGTACATTTATCATTTTCTAACCTTAAGCATTTCTTACATATATTACTCATTATACCACCTCTCAACTTCTACTCCTAGTGATTTAAGGTAAGGTATACCTGGATCACCTTTATAAGAGTTTTTAAATGTAACTTTAGTTATACCGGCCATTGCTATAGCCTTAGCACATGTAATGCAAGGAGATAAGTTTATATATAAATGAGAACCTTTAAGGCTGATACCTTCTTTGGCTGCGGCGAATATAGCATTCTGTTCTGCATGTATTACATTATCACAACCTATACATCTAGGTCCTTTTACTATATAACCTTCTTTAAGTGCTTCCTGTCTTCTAATCTCATAACACTCTTTTTTTATACTAGAGGGTATTCCATTGTACCCGGTAGATATTATCCTACCCCCTTTTACGATTACTGCACCTACTTGCCTTCTTCCACAATGTGATGTTTTAGCTATTATATCTGCTATATCTAAATATTGTTTATCTGTCATAATCTCTACTCCTCCTCTCTTGTTATATTTATATATTAATATTTGACCTATACCTAGTAAACGATCAATTGACAAATTTTATAAAGGTAATTCACAATCTTTGTAAGTTACTGGCTCAGGTTGCCATCCATTTAATATAGCCCACTTCCATTCCTGAAGTCTATAAGTAGTTTGTCTTTTACAAGGCTCATGTCCGGGTCTAAACCATTTTGACCTATTTATTAATTGTTGATGATAGGGATATTTCTTGGGTTTACAATCAGTGTCTATATTAAAATCAAATACTACGTCGGTAAAAGGAACCATATAAAGCACCGAGTGATAAGCCTGAGGTATTATAAGTATTATCTCATCTAAGTCTAGCATAGGACATTGTTCTAATATCCTGGCTATCATTATAAGATCAGGTGCAAATTTTCTCATAAGTTCTGTAGTTCTCCATATAATTTTTACGGAGTTAAATTTCTTTTTTCCCATCGCATTTCTAGTAAATACCATAGACTTAATACAGCCCCCCTTACCTGTATCTGAAGTATTAAAATCGAAGCTGAAGGTAGTTACTTTAGCATCTTGTATCTCTTTATAAAATTGTTTTAATTTATCCATATCCACATAGGTTCTTAATAAGTGAGGCCATTTACCTTTTTTATAAGCTAACTTACCTAGATCTATACCGTCACAATTAGTATTATCTACTTTAATTATTAAGTTATTAAATAGCACTCTAGAGGACATATAATGGGCTATATCCGGATTATTTAATGCTTCCTTATTAATTCCTAAGAAACAATCCCCAAAGGTCTTATATTCTCTATATAACATATAAACTACCCCCCATTAATATAATATTTAAAGTAAAGATTATAACCATTAAAGTCTCACCTAGTAATGAAGCATCACTGTGTTTATCCCTCTCAAATGATTCCTTTATTAACATAGCATAAGTGATTAACATCACACTGTTAGTTAGTATTCCTATTCCTAATGCAAATCTTAGTATAAACATGTTCCTGTTCCTCCTATTAAAAAAGACTAGAGCCTCAGCCCTAGCCCTTATCTATTTTTTAGTAATTTGTTCTTTGTCTAAATTTATTAACCTGTGATTTCTTTAAGTATAAAGCTGTAGTCTTCTCTGCATCTAATCCAGAAGCCTTTAATACTCCTACGTAAGTCAACCAAGCTGATACTAACCTAAATTTAAATTCTCTCTTATCTGTTATCATTTGAGTTTGTTTCCATGGTTTATTCTTAAGTGTATTACAAGTCATAGCTAATTGTCTAATGAATTGTGATACTGCATGCTCTACCGAGAATGGTTGAGGTACTAAGTTAAATATAGTTTCTAGGTAGTCTTTATCCTCTGGTATTTCTCCTACTATATCACATGGAGTGATACCTGTTAATATAGTAAATTCGGTGAAGAAATGTAATGCATCTACCAGTTCCTCCTGGAAGTGTAAATTATCATTAGTTGAGTTATGCTCATAGTAAGTATCTAGAGCCTCTCCTAGTTCTTCTGTTATTCTCCAAGCAAAGTCTTTAAGTCTTGCCTGTCCTCTTTTATCATTTATATTAACTGGGCAATCCTCTGTTTGCATTAAACCTGATTTAGCCTCTATGTGATGGTATTTCTCCATTAATTCTGATTGCCTAGCAAATATTGCCTCCATAAAATCTCCTACTATTACTTCTTCCTTTGCATGTGTTATATTCATCTCAATCTCTCCTTAGTTTTTTTTATTTTATAATTTAGTTATTATTGCTTCATTTATTACTACTGCTGATTTAGCTATTTTTAATTTACTCATTAGTAATCCATTCTGTCTACCTTTAGTTAGTTTTGCATTCGTTAACTTCATATTATTAAATAAGTTAGTAAAAGCTGATAATAAACTCCTAGCATCTAATAATATAGACCTTAATTCTGTTAAATCATAATTATCTATATCACCTGGATTCCATAAGTCTGTTGACTCTAAAAAGCCTACTGCTTCAGGTACGTGTATATAATTTAATAATTGGGTTTCTGAATCTATAAAACTCATATACCAAGCTAATACATCATTGATATTATCTCTAGTATAATCATATACCATCACATTATGTTGCTCATTTAATAATTGGAAATATAACTCATCGTAAGCTGTTAGAAGCTCAGCTCCATTCTCTATTACCCCTTTCATCTGTTCTCTACCATCCTCAAATCCTAATATCTTATCTTTATGAGGTCTAGCATATATGAATAAAGGTTTAGCCCCTAGAGGTGCCGTCTTAATTAATTCTGTTAGGAATTGCACATGATCTATATTGTTATTTCCTCTGACTATAGGAGCATATATTTGCTCATCTATAGCACCGAATCTATCATATATTCTTACTTTATCGTTTGGTAACCCAAATCTTATG
The DNA here is from genome assembly GCA_051646055.1 of Fusobacteriaceae bacterium. Classification (GTDB taxonomy): domain Bacteria; phylum Fusobacteriota; class Fusobacteriia; order Fusobacteriales; family Fusobacteriaceae; genus JAGNZR01. Next base: position 5,969 of record JBOFCM010000139.1, on the reverse strand, counting down.
ATCTGATCATAACACCAGTTGTGCATTTCTTTTCTATCTAGTGGTCCAGGTGATTTTATTAACTCAACCTCAGCTTTTGAGAATTTTGATGAGGGAACTGATTCCTTAACCGTTTCTATAAAATTATTTAATCCTGTTTCTAAGTTACTAACTAAAGTAGTCTTTCCCGTATTATCCATACCTATTATAATTATTGGGTTTAACATTTTCAATCTTCCTCCTGTGTTTTTTAATTATATTTTTTAAAGTAGAAGTCCTGTTCAGAGATGCCACATATTGGGCATACTCTTGAACCGAAATCTCCTTGTTTTAACTTTATTAAATCTCCATGGTAAGGGCAATAATGAAACCCTCTTTTTTTGTCCTCGGATTCATTAGGTATAGGCTTATCTGAAATATCATATATATTAATATATTTAGAATTGTAAGCCTTTTTGAGTTCTTTCGTTAAACTTAATACGAAAGTATTTCTTTCTTCCTGAGTATTAAACCTTTGTAGTTTACTGTGGAATAATACCCTTTTTCTTTCTTTAACTATTATTACTACTCCTACCACCTGAGTTCCTCCTTAATAGTAATTTATTTCTGTAAGATTATAATAATCTTTTACCTTACTAGAGTAAACGACTAGATTAGTTTTTTTATTTATTTTTTTATTTATTTTCTTCTGCAGTGTATTCTTCCTTCTCATTGGCTATATACCCCTTTACTCCCAGGTTGATTACATAATTCTCCTGGATTAATTCATCAATTAAGTCTTTTATTTTCTTCTGTGATAACCCCATCAATTGTTCTGAACTAATACTGTTAATCCATTCTCTCTTAGTAAGAGGTATAGTACTTTGTCTTAATAGGTGATATAGAGTTTCTTTTACTAAGTCCTGTTTAGATAAATTACTATCACTATTAGTTATACTATCCTCTTGGTATATCTCGGCTGATACCTCGTAATCAGATGTTCCATACTCTCCCATCTTGATAGATAACTCTATTTCTGGATATGAACCAGCCTGTCTAAACTCTCTCTCCATTATCACAAGAGAAGGTTCATCTATTTGAATATTGGCATCTATGGCTCCTCTCATCCTTTCTTTATCTATATTTCTTCTCATATACCAAGCTGACTCTACCCAACCATGAAGAGTAACTGAACCTAACATCTTCTGACCTCCCCTATTAGCATCTGAGCCTTTATTATAATGGTGAACTAATATTATAGCGGTCTTATATTTAATCTTGATTTGTAATAACCAGTATAATACCCTCTGTAAATCCTTAGCAGAGTTTATGTCTCCACCAAACATTAAGTATAAAGGGTCAAATACTACTAACACAGGTTTAACCTCTTTTATCATATTCTCTATAGCTTCTAAGTGACCTTGATCATCAAAGTTAAATCCTGATTGATTCACATAGCATATAGGTAAGTCTTCTGCAAACCTAACCTTTAGCCTATCTCCTTTTACATCTACTTTACCTACTAACCCTTTATGTTTCATCATCTTCTCATTTCTGTCTTTTATCATCCCTACAGTGTTCTCATTCTGTACTATTAATACTGGACCAGGCTCATGTACTTTATACTCCCCTAAGAAAGGTCTACCCGATGCCACAGATACGGCTAGGTCTTGTACAAAGGTCGATTTAAATACTTTAGGTTGACCAGCTACAATACCATGTGACCTTCTACCCCAGAAACCTTCTACTAGCCATCCTTGAGGTTGATCCAGAGTACCCATGACCTGGCCAAAGGTTTGGAACTTTAAAGAAGGAGCTGAAGGTCTATTATCCTTAGACTCACTATCCTTATCTATACGGGATAGGGGCACTCCCTCTTTACCCGCTTTAGTCATTATCTTTTCAACTTCTGCTAATAATCTGGAATGCTCATCGGGTCTACCTTTATATTTATTCCATACAGATGATTTAATTAAGAATATAATCTCCTCTAATTTAAGACCTCTTTCATATAACTTATTCTGTATATACCACAGTTTATCGGATCTATCTCCGGTAGGCTCGGGAGCTGTAAGTACATCCCTTAATTGCCCCTTTATATTATACCTTTCTAATATCTTAGCAGCATCCATGTTAGAATAGTCAACTACAGTATCTGAAGAGCTTCCTCGGTTATCCTGTGACTTCTTAGCAGTCTTAATAAGTAGAGTCTTTCTGTGTATCTTATTGGTTTTCTTTGCGGGGTGAACTTTAGGTTTATTATTATATTTATTGTTAATAGTTCCTGGTATTCTTATTACATGTCCAATATCATGGCAACTATCACAACCTATTTCATTTGATAGCCAGGGATTAACAAGAGCCATCTCTTCTGAGTCTAAATAATTATCTAACTCCCAAAGGCCTTGGTACTTATTAGGAGAAGATTCCCACAGGTAAGAAGGTTTATACTCACTGTTTAAAAGTTCTTTTATATCTTCTTTTTCATCTATATCTTGCCATAGGTATTTACTAGGGTTTACATCTGCTTTACGTCTTCTGTTGCCCGCATAAGAGACTGGACAAAAATATAGATCATATACCTTAGGAGAATACTCTTTAAAAAAGTCAGTTAAGTCCCTCTTTAGTTTCTTCTCATTAATATATTTAAAGGGAATGTCTCTCCACCCCTTATCTACCTTTCGGTTATTTATAGCTAATATATAGTGATCACCTCGTTGACATTGAACAGGTATTATCTCACTTAAAAAATCAATTTTTTCTAACTTCTTCATTAAACTTCCCCCTAGTTTCTATTAAAAAAGCCCACATATTATATGCAGGCTTCTGTTGATTATTATGTCTTTATTATTTAGTTATTCTCTAAAGTCTCTATCATTTCTTCTGTTGTAGTTTTCTTAGAAACTTTAAATCCTCTTTCTTTCATTAAAGCCTTTAATTCTGCTTTGCTCATCTCTGAGTAATCCACATCATCTTCGTCTTCTGTATCATCTTCATCTTCTGTATCTAATAATCCAGCTTCTTCTAATATATTTTCTATATCATCATGAGCAACTAACTCATCTATTAAAGCTTCCTGTTTCTTTCCTTTAGCAGCTATTCCTGCTTGCTTAGCTAAGCCTTTTAAAGTTTTTAAATCTAAGTCTGCTAATATCTCATCGAATTCTCCAGCTTCTGTTTCTTCGTCCTCATCTTCATCTTCTGAGTCATCTGATTGAGCTGCTTCTATTAAAGCTATTATTTCATCTTTCTCTGCCTTCTTACCAACTTTAATTCCTAACTCTTTTGCCATAGCTTTTAACTCTTTCTTAGTATGGTCTGCTAAGTCTGATGCTTCCTCTATTTCTTCATCATCTGAATCATCTTCTATTTCTTCATCATCTGATACCATAGCTAATTCTGTTTGATACTGTGCTTTTATAGTATCTGCTAAAGTTACTAAGTTATCTATATTGTCTATTATAGTAACCTCTTCCTGAGGTAATCTTTCTATTAATTCTGATACAGCTGATACTGCCTTCTTCTTTGATTTCTCGTCTGACTCTTCTGAAGTTAAGTGTCCTTGAATTACTAATAATAAACTTTCTTGTGTTCCTTCTTCTAACCATTTTGCTTTCTTTGCCATTTTAATATTCCTCCCTGGTTTTTCTTGTTTTTTAATTTTTTATTACTCTTTTGATTTGATAAACAAACTAATCGATTTGTAGTACATAAGCATCGTTTTTTAAATATGTGTTATTTTTTAATTATACTTAATGTGTCCTGATAATAATACTATATATAATATATATGTGGTTTATACCTATAGGACCTCTCCTATTTATTAGGTATGAGATTATAATATCAATTAGATACCTTGTAGTAAACGACTAAGAATTAATTTTATTTGTTTTCTTGTAAAATTCCTTTTATTCTCAGTAATCTCTCTGCTACATATATTAAAGAAACATCTGTTAGGCAAGTAAGGTTGAAGCCTGATGCGTGTGTTAAGTTTTCAAAGTGCTCGTGTAATTCCACATGTTTGGATATTATGGGGTATTCCCTTTGTAATCTTATTAACTCATTGCACCAGGAATCAAATAGGGCGTCTGAGACTATACTAACATCATACCTATAGTAAATTATAGAGTGTATAGCTATCTGTCTTCTACGCCTCCTTATAAGCTCCCTGATGGGTGTTTCTGTAATACTAGCAGGTAATTGAAAATACTTCTTTCTCTGCTTCACTTAATGACCTCCACTCATGTATATTATTTAAAGCGAATCTTCTCCAGTCTTGTTTCTGCACATCGAATGCTTTTACAAACCATTGTTCTGTAGTGTGATACTTAGTAGATCCATAATACATATATTTAGGTTTAACATACCTTATAGACCTCTTACCTTCCCAATTAGTATAATCAATTGCCACTAACCTATTGGGTTGCCCTATCATCATTTTAGTCATTTATTTTTACCCCTTCCTTCTCCTTTATATATTCGATACATTCATTATATTCCTGAGGGCTTAAAGACCATCTCTTCTTATCCTTCTGATTGTATATTGACCTCATTAATCTTCTGACCTTCTTTGGTTTAAACCTACCTTTAAAGTAATCTACCACATCGTTTGGTGTGTATGTCATATTTATCATCTCCTTCCTTATAAGAGTATATAACATATTAATGTGATTCTTTATGTCCTTTAATTTTTAATCTTACATGTTCTATATTTACTGAAGTTAATCCCTTTCTTCTCATCCTCTTATAACATTGTGTTGAGCATACTATATCTTTATCTATGTGCTTTAATTCCTTACCTCCTTGAAGGTAGATGCCCTTGCCACATAAAGAGCATCTAATGGTTATCCTTCTCATGATTAACCCTTTAGGAATTTCTTAATGTCTTCTACTTTATCTGATGACCACTCCCAACCTTCGGTAGGTTTATTAAAGTGTTTTCTTAATTTTATTCTGGCCTTCTTTGGGTCTAGATTTAATTCTTCACATATAGTAGATAATTTAATAATATTTACTCCTGAGGTATTAACTATATCTTGCTTATTTATATCTTTAGCTTTAGGTTCTCTAGGTTTCTTTACCTTATCTGATTTACTAGAGCTTCTCTTTTTCTTAGCGGGTTTACTGTCTATGATAGCGAAAGGATTAGCTTCTAACAGTATATCCATTAGGTTCTGCATCTGATCTGAAGGAATAATACCCTGGCCAATATAGTGATTCATTATACCAGTTATAATAATACCTTTCTTATTCGATTTAACTTTATCTGTAGGTAATATCATAGTATGGGGTAAATCCCTTTTTCTTATAATTGTAACCTTGTCTGAATGAGGGTTAGGGTTAAATTCTATCCTAAATGTTTCTTTTATATTCTCTGGTATTAACTTAGTTAATCTATCTACTTCTTCTTGAGCTGATATAAGCATAGGGTCTACCTCTGTTGTAGGTACGAATATATAACTTTTAGGCCTAGAAGCTTCTGCTCTATGAGAAGCCTCTGCTATTATTAAATCCTTTTGTTCTTGTGTTAATTCTTTCATTTATTTTACCCCCAATAAATAATTTTTTATTATAGTTATGTTCTCAGTGTCTGTAGGTTCCCAAGCCCAACCTGAAGGACCTTTAGTGAACTTACCTGATTTTCTTAATTTAACTCTAGCTGCCTTAGTAGTCATTCCTATCTCATCACATATCTGATCTAATGTTATTAGTGATTTTCTATTCTCTGGAATAGTATTTTTCTTAGCTGCTGTAGGTACTAACTCGGGTTTAAATTTAAGGTTAAGAGCTTTTGTTAAAGCCTCACTTCTTACCTGATACCTAGTTCCTTTATCTGTTATTAGATTCTCAAAAGCTTCTGCGAAGTTTTCTCTAGCATTAGTAGATGCGTAGTGTGTTCTACCTTGTCTAGGTAGTCTTACAGTTTTGTACCCAAAGTGTATATCATGTATTCTATGGCCTATCTCATGTATTAATATTGATAAAGCTTTAAACCAAGGTGTAGTTAATCC
>JBOFCM010000138.1:0-7100 GCA_051646055.1 Fusobacteriaceae bacterium | reverse complement strand
GTAAACGCTGAAGGTACTTGGTGGGAAGCTGCCCGGGAGAATAGGAATTTGCCAAGTTATGCTTCTTTAGCTCAGTTGGTAGAGCGCACGACTGTTAATCGTGTTGCCGCTGGTTCGAGTCCAGCAAGAAGCGCCATTTTAATTAATAATGTTTGGTGAGTATAGCTACGGAGATACACCTGGTCACATTTCGAACCCAGAAGTTAAGCCCGTAAACGCTGAAGGTACTTGGTGGGAAGCTGCCCGGGAGAATAGGAACTTGCCAAACTTTTTTTATTTTAAATGAAATTTTAAAAATATAATCGGTATAGATAAAAAAAGCTGAATCATAGAGAGATTTCTCTATGATTCAGCTTTTTTAAGTTTGAAAGAAGTGTTTTACTCATAATGGGTAAATCCTAAATTTTTATCTATTTTATCTGTAGGAAAAATTATTTCATCATCTTTTTCCAATCCATCAGTTATAATGACTTTTTCAGAGAAATTGAGAGAAGTTTTGACCTCTTTTAATTGTATTTTTTTAGCAGTTTTTTTATAAACAAATGTTTTATTATCTTTTAAGTATAAAAAGTCTTCAGGAATAACAATTATATCTATATATTCTTTACCGTAAATAACACCATTTATATTCATATTGTAAAGAAATTGTGGAGGAGGATTCTCAAGAGTTCCTTTTATTTTTATGGTTCCATTATCTTTGTTTACATAAGGTGCAATATAGAAAATTTTTCCTGAGGATTTCAAATCAAGATTATTGCTGAAAAAAGAATCAATTTTCTGATTTAAATTGATTTTAGAAATTTGTTTTTCATCTAAATCTATTTCTAAAATTTTTTTATCTCCTGATGAAATTTCAAACATTGATCCATATTGTGAAATGTTTTCTCCAACTTCAATATTTTTTTCTGTAATAACACCATTAATAGGAGAAACTATACTATATTTTTCTAATTCTTTAAGGAGGTTTTCTATAGAGAATTTTATATTTTCAATTTTGATAAGTAAAGATTTTTTATCATCACCTTGAGAAATAGATTTCAATTTATTACTAGATTCAATATAGCTGTTTTTATCAGAAAGATACTTTAACTTTTTAGAGTTAAATTCAAGTTCAGTTACAAGAGTTTTTTCAAAAAGTTTTTTAAATTTTATGTATTCTGATTCAGATATTTTAAAATTTAAATCTGCAGTTTCAAAATTTGATTTTGCAATATCTAAATCAGTCGTTTGGAGTTTATTTAGCTGAGAGAAGGCACTTTTTAAATTTTCCTCTTCCTGGAGAAGTTTTAGATTTATTTGATTGCTATCAATTTTGACGAGAATCTCTCCCTTTTTTACTAAATCACCTTCACTCTTTAAAATTTCAATGATTTTACCTGAAACTTCAGAAGAAATCTTGATTATTTCAGGGGATTTTATGACTCCAGACACAATGATTTTTTCTTGGAAATTCTGTTTTTTTATTTTCAATATCTCTTCTTTAGGAGTCAGTTTTAGAGTAGAAATAAATAACAGAAATATTATAAGAGCAGGAATATATATTTTTTTAAGTTTCATTAGACCACCTTGTTTTATTTTTCTGTGTAGGTAATTATGCCATAAAGAAAGAGGAAAAGAAATAGGAATTTATGAAAAGAGAAATATGTGGTATAATTTTAGAAGAAAATAGAGAATTAAGGAGAGATTATGGCTATATTACAGGTAAATAATGTATGTAAAAATTTTTCGGGAGAAGAAATTTTTAGAGATATAAATTTTGCAGTGGATGAGAAAGATAAAATAGGACTTATAGGAGTAAATGGGGCTGGTAAATCCACACTTATAAAGATTATATTAGGATTTGAAGAGCATGATGAAGATATGCAAACCAAAAGAAAAGGTACCATATCAAAAAAAACAGGTCTTAAAATTGGCTATCTCTCTCAGAACACTGATTTAAATCAAGAGAATACGGTTTTTGATGAGCTTATGGATGTATTTCATGATCTTCATATGGATTATCTAAAAATTCAGAAATTAAATGAAAGATTGGCATGGGATATGGAAAATTTTGAAACTCTTATGGAAGAGATATCGGAACTTTCTTCCAGCTATGAGCAGAGAGAGGGATATACTTTAGAATATAAAGTGAAAACTATATTAAATGGACTATCAATTCCAGAAAGTATATGGCAAAATAAAGTCGGAGATCTTTCGGGTGGTCAATCTTCAAGAGTTGCACTAGGAAAAATTCTTCTTGAAGAACCAGAGCTATTGATATTAGATGAACCTACAAACCATTTGGATTTAGCAGCTATAGAATGGTTGGAAAAATTTCTTAAAGAATACAAAAAAGCAGTATTATTAATATCACATGATGTACTTTTTTTAGATAATGTAGCCAATAGAATATTGGAGATGGAAGCAAAAACAATTAAAAGTTATACGGGAAATTATACAGATTTCCAAATTCAAAAAGAAGCTTATCTCACAGGAGCTCTAAAAGCTTATGAAAAAGAACAGGATAAGATAAAAAAAACAGAGGAATTTATAAGGAAATATAAAGCTGGTATAAAATGTAAGCAGGCAAGAGGAAGAGAAAAAATCTTAAATCGTATGGAAAAAATGGATAATCCACTTATTCCGGTGAGGAAAATGAAGCTCAAATTTAGAATAACTTCAGCAAGTGCAGATAGAGTTCTTAGAGTAGAAAAACTCTCGAAAAGTTATGAAGATTTAAAACTTTTTTCAAATCTGAATTTAGATATGCATAAAGGTGATCGAATAGGTGTAATAGGGAAAAATGGAGCAGGAAAATCGACACTCCTTAAAATAATAAATGGATTAGAGAATCAAGATTCTGGAAATTTCACACTAGGTGAAAGGGTTAAAATAGGATACTATGATCAAAATCATAGTAGTCTAGATTACAGAAACAATATTTTAGAAGAACTTATGGAAACAGCTCCCCTCACATATGAAGAAGCGAGAACTTTTGCTGGAGGATTCCTTTTTACAGATGATGAGATTGAAAAAAAGATAAATATGTTGAGTGGAGGAGAAAGAGCACGAGTGGAATTTATGAAACTCATACTTAAAAAGCCTAATTTTTTAATATTTGACGAACCGACTAACCATTTAGACATATACTCTCGTGAAATCTTAGAAGAAGCTTTGGAAGAGTTCGAGGGAACTTTGTTAGTAGTTTCTCACGACAGGTACTTTTTAGAAGCTACGGTAAATAGTATCTACGAAATAAATAGAGAGGGTGCTACTCTTTTCAAGGGTGACTATTATTCTTATATAAATCAGAAAGAGAAAAAAATCAAAGACGAAACAGGAGCACTTTCTTACGAAGAACAGAAAAAAGTCAGCAATAGAATAAAAAATCTTGAAAGAAAAATTAATCAACTGGAAGAAAAAATGGAGAAAATCGAAGAGGAAAAAGCTAAAAAAGAGCATGAATATGCGATGGCTGGAAAAATAAATGATTTAGATAAACTTCTTAAAATTCAAGAGGAGTTAGATAATTATGAAGTGGAACTTTTAGAAATAATTAGTGAGTGGGAAGAAAGTGAAGAAGAACTGAAAGAGTTGAAAAATTAAAAATACAAATAAAACAATTTTTAATAGTAAAAAAGCTTTTAAAATGATGTAAAAAATGGTATAATTAATTTTGTTAGAGTACAAAGTTATATATATATCGTTTTTTTGACAGAAAATAAATTGTTGACTTTTTGTTATAAAATGATTATAATATCTGAGTTATAATAATAATTATAAAATAAAATCATATGGAAGGAGGGTACAATGCCTACTTTAAGTCAATTAGTAAAGAACGGAAGAAAAGTATTATCAGAAGCAAGTAAGTCGCCTGCTTTACAAGGAAACCCACAGAGAAGAGGAGTTTGTGTAAGAGTTTATACTTCTACACCTAAGAAACCAAACTCAGCTTTAAGAAAAGTTGCCAGAGTAAAATTAACGAACGGAATAGAAGTAACTAGTTATATTCCAGGAGAGGGACACAACTTACAGGAGCACTCGATTGTTCTAATAAGAGGTGGAAGAACAAAAGACTTACCAGGAGTTAGATATAAAGTTATCAGAGGAGCTTTAGATACTGCTGGAGTTGCTAAGAGAAAACAGTCTAGATCAAAATATGGAAGCAAGAAAGCTTAATTTTAGGGAGGTGTAACGAATGTCAAGAAGAAGAGCAGCAGAAAAGAGAGATGTATTACCTGATTCAAGATACTCAGATAAGGTTGTTACTAAAACAATAAATGCATTCATGAAGGATGGAAAAAAATCTATAATAGAGGGAATATTTTACTCTGCAATGGATTTAATAAAAGAGAAAACTGGTAAAGAAGGATACGATGTATTCAAACAGGCTCTAGAGAATATCAAACCACAAGTTGAAGTTAGATCTAAAAGAATCGGAGGAGCTACTTACCAAGTTCCAGTAGAAGTTAGAACTGAGAGACAACAAACTCTTGCACTTAGATGGTTAGTAAACTACACAAGAGCTAGAAAAGAATACGGAATGATAGAAAAGTTAGCAGCTGAGCTAATAGCAGCATCAAACAATGACGGAGCTACTATCAGAAAGAAAGAAGATACTTACAGAATGGCTGAAGCAAACAGAGCTTTCGCACACTACAGAGTTTAATTTTATTAAAACTGTAAAAAAATAATCGTAATTATTAGAAGTTTTTCATAGTAAATTCGAGGAGGAAGTATTAAATGGCTAGAAAAGTATCTTTAGATATGACTAGAAACGTAGGAATCATGGCTCACATCGATGCAGGAAAGACTACTACTACAGAGAGAATTCTTTATTTTACTGGAGTAGAGCATAAAATTGGAGAGGTTCACGAAGGTGCCGCTACAATGGACTGGATGGAGCAAGAGCAGGAGAGAGGAATAACAATTACCTCTGCTGCAACTACATGTTTCTGGAAAGAACATAGAATAAATATAATAGACACACCAGGTCACGTGGACTTTACTGTTGAGGTTGAGAGATCTCTAAGAGTACTGGACGGAGCAGTTGCAGTTTTCTCTGCAGTTGACGGAGTTCAGCCACAATCTGAAACTGTTTGGAGACAGGCAGATAAGTATGGTGTACCAAGAATAGCTTTCTTTAATAAGATGGATAGAATTGGTGCAGATTTTGATATGTGTGTAAACGATATCAGAGAAAAATTAGGATCTAATCCAGTTCCTATTCAGTTACCAATTGGTGCTGAAGATCAATTCGAAGGAATTGTAGACCTAATTGAAATGAAAGAGATTGTTTGGCCTCTTGATACTGCAGATGGAAAAAACTTCGAAGTTAAAGAGATCAGATCTGAGCTTAGAGAAAGAGCAGAAGAAATGAGAAACACTATGGTTGAGTCAATCGTTGAGACTGATGATGCTTTAATGGAGAAATTCTTCGCTGGAGAAGAGCTTACAATCGAGGAGATCAAAACTGCTCTAAGATCAGCTACAATCCAAAATATAGTTGTTCCAGTAACTTGTGGAACTGCTTTCAAAAACAAAGGAGTTCAATCTTTACTAGATGCAATAGTTGCATTTATGCCATCGCCACTTAACAGAACATACGCAGAAAATTCTGAGTCTGGAATAATAGTTGGAACAGATGTTAAAGATGAAAATGTAAGCGTGTCAAGACCAGTTTCTGATGATGCTCCATTCTCAGCTCTTGCTTTCAAAATCATGACTGACCCATTTGTTGGAAGATTATCTTTCTTCAGAGTTTACTCTGGAATTTTAGAGAAGGGATCTTATGTTCTTAACTCTACTAAGGGTAAAAAAGAGAGAATGGGAAGAATACTTCAGATGCATGCTAACAAAAGAGAAGAGATTGAAATAGTTTATTGTGGAGATATCGCTGCAGCAGTTGGATTAAAAGATACAACTACTGGAGATACTCTATGTGACTTAAATAATCCAATCGTTCTTGAAAGAATGGTATTCCCAGAGCCAGTTATCTCAGTTGCAGTTGAACCAAAAACTAAAGCTGACCAAGAAAAAATGGGAATCGCTCTATCTAAGCTAGCTGAAGAGGATCCTACATTCAGAGTTGAAACTGACCAAGAAACTGGACAAGTTATAATCTCTGGAATGGGAGAGCTTCACCTTGAAATACTTGTAGACAGAATGAAGAGAGAATTCAAAGTTGAGTCAACTGTTGGTAAACCACAAGTTGCTTACAGAGAGACAATCACAACAACTGTTGATCAAGAAGTTAAGTATGCTAAACAATCAGGAGGAAAAGGTCAATACGGACACGTTAAGATCACTCTTGAGCCAAACCCTGGAAAAGAGTTTGAATTTGTTAACAAAGTTACTGGAGGATCTATCCCTAGAGAATATATTCCTGCAGTTGAAAAAGGATCAAGAGAAGCTCTTGAGGCCGGAGTAGTTGCTGGATACCCACTAGTTGACGTTAAAGTAACTCTATTTGATGGATCATACCATGAGGTTGACTCATCAGAGATGGCATTCAAAATTGCTGGATCTATGGCTCTTAAGCAAGCCGCAGCTAAAGCAAAACCAGTTATTCTTGAGCCAGTATTCAAAGTTGAAGTTACAACTCCAGAAGAGTACATGGGAGATATCATCGGAGACCTTAACTCAAGAAGAGGTATGATCGGTGGAATGACAGACAGAAACGGAGCTAAAATCATCACTGGTAAAGTTCCTCTATCTGAAATGTTCGGATATGCTACTGACCTGAGATCAAAATCTCAAGGAAGAGCGACTTACTCTATGGAATTTGAAGAGTATACTCCAGTTCCAGCTAACATCCAAAAAGTTATTATGGAGCAAAGAGGAAAGTAATTCTGTTATAAATATATAGTTTAGGGAACTAGAGATAGTTCTCTAAACTCATATTTAATATAAAAAAAATAAAAAACAATAAACCCTTAGGAGGAAAAAAAGAATGGCTAAAGAAAAATTCGAAAGAAGCAAGCCCCACGTTAACGTTGGAACAATCGGACACGTTGACCACGGAAAAACTACAACTACAGCTGCTATCTCTAAAGTATTATCAGATTTAGGACTAGCTAAAAAAGTTGATTTCGCAAACATTGATGCGGCTCCAGAAGAGA
>JBOFCM010000137.1:0-2703 GCA_051646055.1 Fusobacteriaceae bacterium | reverse complement strand
GCAAGCCAGAAATATTCCAAGGAGTTCCTATGGGAATGCACTCTTTATACTACTGCAGAGCCTTGCTGTATGTGTACAGGAGCTATATACTGGGGAAATGTGGGAAGAATAGTGTATGGAATAAGTGAGAAAGAGCTTCTCCAACTTACGGGAAGTGATGAGAAAAACCCAACTTTTGATGTACCTTGCAGAGAGGTTCTGGCAAGAGGACAAAAAAATATCCAAGTGATAGGACCTATGGCAGATGAAGAGCTTAAATCAATGATAGTTGCACCTCATATAGGATTCTGGAAATAACCGGTTAGTATAATTTTGAAAATAAGGTTCAAAAGTTTCTACAGGCTCACCGTAAAAGAGCTTACTACAAAAATTATCGGAGGAAAAAATGTCGAATACAGCAGTAAAAACTAAAAAAGGATTAGCAGAAATACTGGATGAAAAATTCCTGGTATCAGAGAGAGGAAGTACTTTTAAAAGGGAGATACTGGGAGGAATCACAACATTCCTGACCATATCCTATGTTATCTTTGTAAATCCCACAATTTTATCCCTTACAGGAATGGAGAAGGGGGCCCTGGTTACGGTTACATGTCTTGCAACTGCAATAGGATCTTTTTTGGGAGGAATTTTGGGAAATGTTCCCATAGCACTGGCTCCTGGAATGGGACTAAATGCATTTTTTACTTTTACACTGGTTATGGGAAATGGAATGACTTGGCAAGATTCACTTGGAGTAGTATTTCTTTCAGGAATTTTTTATCTCATAATGGCTTATGGGGGAATAAGAGAAAAGATAATTAATGCTATACCGGCTTCTTTAGGAACAGCCTCCACAGTGGGAATAGGACTTTTTCTCTCCCTTATAGGGCTGAAAAGTATGGGAGTGGCAGTCTCAAATCCAAGTACCCTTGTTGCCTTTGGAGAGATGACTACCCCTGTTCTTCTTTCTCTTTTAGGATTGTTTTTGATGTTTATTTTCGATCTGAAAAAGGTAAGAGGGGGAATGATTATAAGTATAGCTATAGTAACTGCCTTGGGAGTGATATTTGGAGAAACTCAGCTTCCTAAAGCGATACTTTCCACACCACCAAGCATAGCTCCTGTTGCAATGAAACTTAATATTTTAGGAGTCTTAAAGCCTTCTCTTATGGGAGCTATATTCTCTTTTATGTTTATAGATCTTTTCGATTCTTTAAGTGTACTTCTTTCATGCTATAAAGAGATTCCCTTTAGAAATGAAGAGGAGAGAAGAAAAGGATTGGGAAGAATGCTTTATGCAGATGTTCTTTCAACTATAATAGGTTCACTTTTAGGAACAAGTACAGTAACTACCTACGGAGAGTCTGTTGCAGGGATAACTGCAGGAGCTAGGACAGGGATTGCTTCCCTAGTAACAGGAGTCCTATTCCTTGGAGCACTGTTTGTATCACCACTGGTAGAAGCAGTTCCTGTATTTGCAGTGGCACCATCCCTGGTAATAGTGGGAGTTTTCATGTTCAAAAAGGTAAGTCAGCTTAATTTCAGCAATATGAGGGAAACAATACCGGCATTTATGACAATAATATTTATGCCTATGACACACAGTATCGCCGTGGGATTAAGTTTCGGATTTATCTCCTATATTTTAATAAATCTTGTTTCAGAGGATGGACAAAAAATTTCTAAAACTCTTTGGGTCATAGGAATTTTATCATCAATCAATCTTCTTATATAATGGAAAATAAAGAGGAGAGCTTAAAGCTCTCCCCTTTATTTTTTTTATTGTCGTTTTCCAATTCGATGGGATATTTTTCTTTTTTTTGACATATTTTGGACATAAAAGGTCTGTATAATAATTTTTGTAAGGGATACAGAATCAAAAAACAAAAAATAAAAAAGACTGAGGAGTGATCATTATGAAAAAAGTATTACTAATAGGAACTTTTGTATTATCTGCAATTTCTTTTGCTAACACAGAGACAAAGGCAGAAGTAGCTGAAACAAACAATATCAAAGTGGAGACCACTGAGACTGTAAATAAAAATGATTCACAGACGGAAGATTGGTGGACGGCAGATAGACTAATAGATAGAGGCAGCGACAGAAAATAATATAAAAAAAGAAACAGTCTCCCCATGGAAACTCTTTCGACTATTTTTAATTTTCTCCCCAAAAAACTTCTCCCCAGAAGTTAGTTTGAGTATAACCCATTTTTCAGAAAAAATCTAGCCTTCAATAAAAAAATAGAGTGAGACAAAGATGGAAAGATTAAATCTTTTTCTCTAAAAAGAAAAAAAGCCTAGAAATCCTAGGCTTTTCTATATATTTATCTTGGGGAGAAAATATATTTTATGAAAAAATTATTTCAGGGGAGAAATTCATTTTTCAATTACGATATTTAGACGACAGAAGTTGGTAAAAAGTTTAAAAAAATTTTTAGAAAAATAAAAAAACAAACAAAAAGACCGCGGGGATGCAGTCTTTTTTGTCAAAATGGATTACCAAAATACTAAATTAAGGAATTTAATGTCATGCTTATCTTAGGAAAAAACTGTCTTTTTCCTTTTTTAGAATAAAATTATAATTTTTTAAACCCATTTAACCAAAAATGTATTTTTAAAAATACATAAATAATATATATACAACTGCAAAATCATGTGATAATATCTGCATATAGCAACTAAAAATCATGGGAGAAATAATATGATAAATCTCAAAATTTCA
>JBOFCM010000136.1:0-2140 GCA_051646055.1 Fusobacteriaceae bacterium | reverse complement strand
TAAGATTATTCTCTCTCTTTTTTTTCCTGTTTCAGCTACTGGTATTGCTGATAAGAGAGCTTTTGTATATGGATGTTTAGGATTTTGGTAAATGTTTTTTTTATCTCCAATCTCTACAAGATTTCCAAGGTACATTACTCCAACCCTATCAGAAATAAGTTCTACAACACTGAGATCATGAGATATAAATAGATATGTCAATTTAAATTTTTCTTGTAAGTCTTTGAAAATATTTATTACCTGAGCCTGGATACTGACATCCAATGCTGATATAGGTTCATCTGCTATAATCAAGCTGGGATTTACAGATATTGCTCTAGCTATTCCGACTCTCTGTCTCTGACCACCACTGAATTCGTGAGGATATCTTTCAGCATGACCTGCACTTAAGCCCACCATATCTAGAAGTTCCAAAGCTTTGGCTTCTCTCTCTTTCTCATTAAAATCAGAGTGCACCATCAATGGTTCTGATATCAGATTTTTTATTTTCATTCTTGGATTCAAAGAACCATAGGGATCCTGAAATATTACCTGCATATCCTTTCTATGCCTAATCATCTCTTTTGGAGAATATTTTGTTATCTCCTCTCCTTTAAAGTAAAGTTTCCCCTCTTCAATATCAAGAAGCTTATTTATAACTCTTCCCAGTGTGGATTTTCCACATCCACTTTCACCAACTATTGCAAGGGTTTCCCCCTTATAAAGTTCCAAAGAAACAGAATTTACAGCATGGACAAATTTTCGTTCTTTTCTAAATCCCTCTGTGGCCACGGGAAATTTTTTACTTACATTCTCCAATTTCACTAAAATTTCTCTCATTAATTTTACTCCTCCATTTCTAAATGACATCTGCATTCACGGCCATTTGCTAACATCATAAGTTTAGGTTCTCTTTTAAAACATACTTCCAGTGCCTCTTTACACCTTGGAGAAAACTTACATCCTACTGGCATAGCCGATAACTCAGGAACTTTTCCTTCTATATATGGTAAAGTGGTTGCTCCACTTCCAAGTTTTGGAACAGATGCCAACAACCCCTTTGTATATGGGTGTTTAGGACTATTAAATAGTTCATCCACTGAAGCTTTTTCCATAATTCTTCCAGCATACATCACTATTACTTTTTCGTATGTTTCTGCAATAACTCCCAGGTCATGAGTAATTAAAAGAATTCCCATATCCTTTTTATTTTTAAGTTCCAATAAAAGTTCCATTATTTGAGCTTGAATTGTTACATCCAATGCTGTAGTAGGTTCGTCAGCTATCAGCAGTTGTGGATTACAAGACATAGCCATTGCAATCATTACTCTCTGACACATTCCTCCACTTAACTGATGTGGATATCTTTTTAAAACACTTTCAGGACTGGGAATTCCAACCAGTTTAAGCATATTTAATGCATGTTCTACCGCCTGCTTTTTATCATACCCTAAATGTATTCGAGTACATTCCATAAGTTGATCTCCAATTTGTAAAACGGGATTAAGAGAAGACATCGGATCTTGGAAAATTGTTGCAATCTTTTTTCCTCTAATTTCTTTCATCTGATTTTTATTTAGTTCAAGGATATTTTTTCCTTGAAAAAATATCTCTCCATGAGTCTCCGCATTATTTTCCAATAAACGCATTATAGACATTGATGTGACAGATTTTCCGCTTCCACTTTCTCCAACAAGTCCTACGGTTTCTCCTTTTGCAATTTCAAAAGAGACATCTTCAATTGCAACTAAGCTTTGTTTTCCTTTTTTAAATGCTGTTTTCAAATTGCTTACTTTCAATAAATTTTCTTTCATAGTTTCTCCTAATTAAGTTTTGGATCTAATGTATCTCTTAAACCATCACCCAACAAATTAAATGCCAGAACTGTTAAAAATATCATCAGTCCAGGATAAAATAGCATGTGAGGTGCTAATCCTATATAGTCACGTCCAGTTGACAACATAGCTCCCCAGTCTGGTTTTGTGGGACTTGCTCCAAATCCTAAAAAACTTAAGGAAGCAGCCGATATAATTGCAGTTCCTATTCTCATAGTCAGTGTAACAATGAGAGCAGGAAGTGTTCCTGGGAATATATGTACAAAAAGTATTCTTGTATCGCTTATTCCAATGGATCTACTTGCTTCAATATAGAGCTGTTTTTT
>JBOFCM010000135.1:0-5957 GCA_051646055.1 Fusobacteriaceae bacterium | reverse complement strand
AACAGAAAGATTTTTAGAAATACTGGAAAAAACAATTGCTGAATGTGGAGAAAAAAAAGAAAGTTGTTGGATTCATATAAAATTGAGTCCTAAAGGATTTGTGGATATCGTGAACAAAGAGACTAGATTAGAGTAGTCAACTCTGGAGAAAAAAATGAATATAACTCTTACGAGCAGTAGCTGGGAGTAGAGAAAGATTAGGAGAGATCCTATTTTTTCTCTGCTCCTTTTTTTCATTCCAGGAAAGGGGGAGGAGTACGATATATAAATTATTGGACAATTATAATTACTCGTTAGAAAAAGAAGAGTATTCTGAATGTAGCAGATGCATGAGGGAAACAAGAGATATTTTTCTCGAAAGTGAACTCACGGATCTGGAATATGAATTATATATCAATGCTTCATTTTCTAAATATGTATATCTTGCAAAAAAATATAATACAACTGAAAATGCTGTTAAACAGGCATTTTTTCGTATGAACAAAAAAATAAATAGAAGAATAGAAAAATTGAAACATGCAAGAGAAAGAAGAGAGAGGATATAATCTATTTTTTCTTAGTAACCAAAGACCTAATTATAGGAGGAATTAATATGTTGAAATATGCAGACAATAACTATAGAAATTATGCATTTGATTTTGCTAGAAAAAATGGATATGAATATTTCCATAACAACTTAGAAGCAGAAGAATGTACTATTCACTATAATTCAATTGATGAATACGGAGTTATTCTAGGTTATTTTGCAGCACATATATATGACAACATATGCTGGAGTTTAGAGTTTATAGCTTATGAATATAATAGAGAATATTTTAAAGATGCTAAAATTTTTATAGAAATTTTAAAAAAGTTATGTAAGGGAATAGATCTGGAAATAAATATAAACTCTCCAGCCTTCAAAATGTGTAATACGTTATTTATGAGAAATAAGGGAAAAATGAAAAAGAAAAATCAATATGCAAAATTTGAGTGGAGGGATGAAGATGGCAAAAGTGAAAGCTAAAAAAGATGATCTTTATTCAACAAAAATAAAACCTAAACTCAGATATATAACTAAGTGGAGAGCAGATGGAGAAACCATTTCAGGAATAGCTAAAAAACTTGGGATAGCTAGATGCACCTTCTACAATTATATGCAAGATAAGCCAGAACTTATGGAAGCATTAGCAGAAGGGAAAGTTAAACTTGATACTGATCTTCAAATTTCAGCACTGAAAAGAGCTAAGGGATATATTCAAAAAACAAAAAAAATAGTACACAAAAAAAATTCTGAAGGTGAAATTATTGAAACTACTGAAGAGATAGCAGAAAAATTTATCTATTCAGATGTACTGATGACAAGAATGTTAAATTCTGGATTCTATGATTCTGATGATAAGATGCCAACTGAGTTAAAAGAATTAATGGAAGATGCTGAGGACAGAGTGAGAGAAGAGCATGAGTAAACTCACGAAGAAACAAAGAGAAGTTAGGGATTATTATTCAAAGAACAAAGTCCGGCACCTTCTCCTGGATGGTTCAGTAGGATCTGGGAAAACTAAAATTTTAGTAGTGCTATTTTTAAATAACGTATATAAGCACAGGAAAAAGGGATATAAATTCATAATAGCTGGTGCAACTCTCTCTACAATCCGTAGAAACTTCTTAGGAGATATGGAAGCTATTATAGGCAAAGAGATTAAGCTCAATAAGGAAAATCAATTCCGGCTATTTGGTAATACTATATGCTGTTTTGAGGGTAAAAATGCAGATGCTTGGAAAAAGATAAGGGGAATGAACAGTGCAGGAACCTTATTAGGAGAACTTACAACTCTCAACAGGGCATTTGTGAAAGAAGCAGAAGCTAGAACCAGGGTGGCAGATGAATTTATCTTATCGGATACAAACCCCGACAATTCACTTCATTGGGTGAAGAGAGAGTATATAGATAGATCTGGAGATAAATTTGAAGATGGAACTATAGATATACTAAATTTCAATTTCAAAATAGATGATAACAATTTTCTGAGTGATAACTATAAGCAATCTTTGAGAAATTCATATCCTGCAGGTAGTGCTCTCTATAGGCGGAACATCATGGGAGAATGGGTGGATGAGAGTGAAGCCAGTATATACGGAGATTATTTACGGAATATTAAATTCTATGATAGGCCACCTTTTATCAGAAACCTTTATGTGGGGATAGACCTGGGAATTAATGATGGAACATCTTTAGTTTTTGCAACGGTAGATACTGAATTTTCACCAGGTAATAAAATATTAAAAGTGATACATCACTATATAGACCACGGAAAACCTACAATGCACTACATAGAGAAAATAAAAGAATTTTGTAGGAATATAAATTTTAGGCCTGAAAATGTTCAGGTTATATTGCCACATGATTCGGCAAATAGGAATGATGGGATAACAAGCCTGGCAACTAGATACTCAGCCTATTCTCAACATTTTCCAATGGCAGTAAAACTAAGAACAGTTGGAGTAACAGACATGATCTCTAATACTAGAAAACATTTGATGGATGATAGAGTAATATTTAACCAGAACCTAAAGGATTTTATATCTAAATTAAAAAGTTATTCCTGGACAATTACCAATGGAGTTATAGATACCAGTAAACCAGATCACGGGAAAGAATGGGATTCGCCATCTAACATTGCAGACAGCTTTGAATATTTGGTATTTTATGCACTTGGTTTTGATATACAGCAGACAGAAACAATAGTTTATTCAAATAATAATAATAGATCATATGGGAGGTAATTATGGGAAAAGTATTTGGTGGAGGAAGCAGTTCAGCACAGAAGCAACAAGCAAAGGCACTTGAAGAGCAGAACAGATTAATTGCAGAGCAGAATAAAGCAGCAGCAGCTGAGCGAGAAAAACAAAGAAAACTGATGGAAGCGGAGAGAGCAGCTAGACAGCAGGATGAAGAAAACCAAGCAGGACAAATAAAAGAGCAGAATGAGATAAATAAAAATCAGACTGTTAAAAAACCACAGGTAACGACAGAAGATACTTCGGATGTACTGGATGTTGATTGGCTAAATCAAAAGGTTCAATAATGACCAGGAGAATGAGAATGTATAGGAACAGAATGAGCAGAGAAGAAGCAGAAGCAATGATGAGAGAAAAACAAAAAAAAATTCAGGAAGAGGAAGTTAAAGCAAAAAAAGACGTAAAGCCACAAAAAAATAAAAAAAAGGAGGGATAAAATGAATAAAGAACTTCTTATGTTTTATTTTTTACAAGCAAAAAAAGAATATAATTCAATAATCCCTTTTTACAATGAGGTTAATCAGTTTACTAAACCATATTTCAGTAATAGACAACATTCCATATTTAAAAACTCAAATCATACCAATATGTTTATCATGAATGTGATTGAAGATTTTACAAACTATATTACCAACACTCTTCTTCCAAGAGGTTCGCATTGGGGAAGAATGGATATAGATGAAGAACTAGCTGAATTGATTAGACAAAAAGACAACAAAATAATTCAAGATCGAAAAAGAGACAGTGCAAAATTACAGCTTGAAAAATCAACAGAAAAGCTATTCAAGTATATCAATAATTCCAACTATTTTGATGAGATTTATGGTTCGATTTGGGATGCAGTTACAATGGGAACAGGAATAATTAAAGTCAATAATACTAAAAACCCTGCTAAACCTATCAGTTTTAAAAATGAAGGGATAACCAACACATACATTTCAGAAGATCCATTGGGTGAAATCAGGTATATATTCAAAGAGTATAAAGATTTTAATTTCGATGAGTTTAAAACTCTATTCCCATTTGGAAAATGGGTAGATAGTGATGAACGAGTTGAGAGAAAAATTGACTTTATTGAATATGTTATTTACCAAAAGGGAAAATGGATTCACGGAGTTACAACTCTAAACTTTGATCAGGAATTATTCCTTGAAAAATTGGATTATAATCCTTTCATCATATTCCGTTTTAGGAAACATGAGTTCCTATCCTATGGAGTAGGACAAGGGATGTGGTGTTTGGACTATTTCAGAGACCTAGATGAAGCTATGAGGCTTGACAGAGAACAACTGGCAAATGCAATCACACCGGCCTTGATAGGGTATGGAGACAGATCTCTATTCGATTCACTTGTAGTTAGAGCGGGAACTTTAAATTATGGTGGACTACATGATCATCCATCAGCTCTGAGGGTATCACAAGTTATTCAGGATCCTAAAATAAATATACTGAAAGATCAGATAGAACGGATTAAAGAGGGAATCAATAAATCATTCTTTGTTATGCCACTTGGCCAACTTGACAGCAAGAACATGACAGCGACAGAGGCACAGATTAGAGCCGAACAATTCAAAACTACTTTTACTGGAGTATATGAAAGACTTGTAAATGAGCTTCTCGAACCTTTGATAATGAACTCGGTAATGATATTACAAGCCAACAAAATAGTTGACCTGGAAACAGAGACAATACAATTATCAAAAGTTGTTTTCATAAACTCTATCTCAGAATCTACTCAATGGGGAGAGGTTAATAAACTTATAAATGTTATTCAACTATCCTCTCAGCTAGTAGGACAAGAAGCGGCAGCAATGATGATAAACAAAGGCAAGTTAAGAGATTATATGGTTCAAAAAACAGGAGTTAATATAGAGGCACTAAACACTACGGAAGAGATAGCACAAGAAATAGAGATCCAAAAACAGATGATGGAGCAGCAGGTGATGATGAATGGTGATAACCAGATGGGAGCTCAAGAGAATGGAGCACCTACTCAACAGATACAAGGATGATGCTGAATTATATGAACTAATAAATTTAGTAAGTATATTTAACACGGATAAAAATAATTCTATATTATCGTTAAAAGAGCTACTTATAGAAGCTACGGTGATAGCAGAAAATAAAGAGGTGAAATAATGGAAGGAGCAACGGGAGCAGTTGCAGCAGCAGAAGGAGCACAAGCAACTGAAGCGGTTGAATCAACAGTTGGAATGGGTATTGACATAGGCACACATGAAAATAGTGGAGATCCTGAGGGAGACTATTGGGATAATTTCAATATGGCAGAAGGTGATACGGAAGAGAAAGCGCCTGAAGAGGAAGTGGTAGAAGACTATACAGTTGAAGCCTTGGATGGATTATTACAAGCACTTGAATTATCAGAGGAAGACATAGCAGAAGTACAGGCAGAAATGAAAGAACACAGCGATTTTGCAAAGGATATAGGCCTAACTTCTGAACAGTTCAATTCAGTTGTTATGAAATTTTTAGAAATGCAGACAGGCGGAATCCTAAACAATATGAGAGCATCTGAAGCTGGAGAACAGGAATCTCTCTCTTCCCTTCAGAAAGAATTATCTAGAGAGGAAAAATTAGCATGGAAGCCAACTGGAAGAATGTTATCTGAAAAATATGGAGTTGAAGTAGCTAAAGCAGTAACTTTTAATGCTGGAGTGTATAGAGCATTTTTAGAAGCTAGTCAAGGAGGAGCTGAGGTTCAAGTAAAGAAAGCCCCGCCGGTTGCTAAGATGACTTATGAACAAGCATTGGACACTTATACTAGAGATCTTCAAGATGCACTTGGGAACGAAGAGAAAGTAAATTCAGTTTTAGAGAAGTATTCTAAAGAATATCCAGAATATTTTAAAAAATAGTAACCTTCACGGAATAGTTGAAACAATTAACTATTCAGGAGGTAAAAATGACTAATGCAAAAATAACACCAGTTCATCAAAAACAATATCAATCATCAGTAATCACTTTATTGGCTAGAAATAAAGGTGGAAAACTGAAGCAGAGATGCCAAACTCAAAACTGTAAGGGGAATGAGAGTACATTCTTTAACACTGTAGGAGGAACTACAATCTCCAGAACAGGAAATTTCCTAGCAGGGAACTTTACAGATGCTGCATCTGGAGCAGTTAAAGGAGCAGAGAATGTATCATACCAACTTC
>JBOFCM010000134.1:0-6823 GCA_051646055.1 Fusobacteriaceae bacterium | reverse complement strand
GTATCAAAAGAGAGTATGTCCAGATCATTCCCTATGGCCTTTTCCAAAAGTATCCCAAATCTGTTTTCCAGGACATAGTCGTCTGCATCTACAAACCAGATATATTTTCCCCTTGCTTCATCTATACCCCTGTTTCTTGCTACAGAGGCTCCTCCATTTTTCTGGGAGATTATCCTTATATTCTTATGATTCTGACTGAACTCCTTTGCATATTCCACTGTTCTGTCCCGGCTTCCGTCATCAATCAGAATTATTTCATACTGCTCCTCAGGGATATCCTGCTTCTGGAGAGATTCCAGACATCTGAGGATATACTCCTCCACGTTATACATGGGCACTACTACACTCAATAATTTCTCTTCCATCCTTCCCAATCTCCTTTATCCTCTGTATAGAGGAAAATAATCCCTGTCCTCTATTGTTTTTGTTTTTTCTACCTCTTCCACCAGTCTCCTATAGATTTCAGGATTCTGAATTTTTTTTCCTATATAAAAATGGTAGGGCTCCTTTTTAGTAAAGGTGCTTTTATACCTGAAGAGGCAGTCTCCATTACCTGTACATCCCCCTCCTAGATGAAAATATTTTTTGCCGTTCTGAGCTCCCCATTTGGCAGCTTCATAGACCAGCATATTATTGGCACCTAGATCCCTGTATTCCGGATCTGTCCCTGAAAAATGGTCATGCATATACTCGCCGTTATGTATCACAAGAATACCGGAAACTGCCCTGCCCTCATGATATGCCAGGAAGATCTTCGCTCCCTCTCCCAAAAGTTTCAGGGTATTCTGAAAAAATTCCTGGGAAAAATAGTAATAGCTTGAGGCACAGTTTCTCTCCATGGTTTTAATATATATATCATGAAAGGTCTCCACATCATGGGTTATCTGGACAGTAAGATTATTACGGAAGGCTTTATTGAGATTATTCCGGCATTTGCAGGTAAAGCTCTCCCAGATTTTTTCCTCGTCCTCTCCCTCTATCTCTATACAGATAGTATCCCTGTTATAGCTCACATCCATATAATCTTCCATATACACATGGTTTTTTACTATGGGATGAAATCTTACGAATTCGCTCACAATATTTTCTCTGGAGCAGTATTCTGAAAATTTTTCATGAAACTCTTTTTTTAGAAGAGCCAGACTATTCTCATCCTCAAAATCAAGAAACAGAGGCCCACCATAACCATAGGGAGTGGTTATATCGTAATATTTCTCTCCCAATTCTACCGGAATATCTTTTTTTAAAAAATGATAGATAACAGTTCCCCACTCACTTTTAAGTTGAAAAGTTTCTAATTTCCCTTCCCCGTTAAGTTCATAAATTTTCCCGTACTCCTCTTTAAAATATATATCCAGCTCCATATCCGTCTCCTTAAATTTTTTAATCAGCTCTGTAAAGGGGGAAAAAATCAGAGTTCTCTATCTTTCCCCTTCTGCTTCTCTCCTCCGCCAGTTCCTTATAGATTTTTTGGTTATGAATTTTTTTCCCTATATAAAATTCATAGGGCTCTCCCTTGCTAAAGGTACTCTTGAACTGATAGAGGGAGTCCTCATCTCCCAGATACCCGCCTCCCAAATGAAAATATCTCTTGCCGTTTTGGGCTCCCCATTTGGCAGCCTCAAATATGAGGATATTGTTCACTGGCAAATTTCTGTACCTAGCATCTGAACCTATAAAGTGGTAGTGCATATACTCTCCCTCATGTATTATTACCATGCTGGAAATCACCTCGCCATCTATATAGGCTGAAAATATCTTTGCCCTGTCCCCTAAGAGATCCAGGGTATTTTGGAAAAACTCTTTAGAAAAAAAGTAATAGCTTTCAGCTCCATTTCTCTTCATGGTTTCAATATAGAGATTATAGATATTCTCTATATTCCTCTCCAGCTTCACCTCTATATGGGCCTCCACAGATTTCTTAATTCTGTTTCTGCATACTGAGGTGAGATTTTCCAGTATTTTTTCCTCATCCACTATCTCTATACAGATTGTGTGTCTGTTATAGATCACATCCACTATCCCTCTCAGAAATTCATGATTCCTTATTATGGGATGAAATCTTATAAATTCACTTACTATATCCTCTCTTTCACAGTATTCTGAAAAATTTTTTCCAAACTGTTTTTTCAGGGTATCCAGACTCTCCTCATCTGGATAGTCAAAGAACAGGGGGCCACCATATCCGTAGGGTGTAGTTATATCATAGTAGATTTTTTCTCCCAATTTTATAGGAATCTCCCGTTTTAAAAAACTGTATTGAACACCTCCCTTTTCACTCTGAAATTTAAAGATCTCCAATTTTCCGTCACCGTTCAGTTCATAAATTTTTCCATACTCTTCTGTGAAATATATATCCCAATCTCTCATCTTTCTTCTCCGATCTCTCTCTCAAGTATCTCCACTATCTTCTCCATATGCTCTCGCCCATACCTCTGATCCACTGGAAGGGGAATCAGATAGTTTACCAGCTCAGCTTCAAAACTCTCCCTCTCAACCTTTTCCAGCACCTCTCTCCAGTAGGTTGGCATATATATCCTATTTTTTAGGAGTTTTTCCCGCAGACCCTCTCTTCTGAAAAAAAACGGGTAGAACATAGGCCCCGGAACTCCTGAAAGCTCCAGCTCCAGTTCATTATATTTCCCCAATCTTTCATGGAGATATCTGTAGTTCTCCTCTCTTGTTCTCATAATCTTCTCATAGTCAAAACCCCTAAGAAAATTTTCAGTTACCCTGGACATTTTTCGTATAGGCTGATGGTAGAGCTTCTCTTCCACCTCCAGGTAGATGTTGTAATACTCCTCAGGTTCCCCTTCAAATCTCTTTAGAAGATAGAGGTACCTCTCTCCTGAAAAATCTTCCTCCAGCTCCCTCTCCAGAATCTTATCTGTAGAGAGATAGGCACCGTCTGAAACTCCCAGAAATTTTCTGCAGGAGTATATGGTATCTATCCCCTTCAGGGGTCTCTGAAAGAAACCCTGGGTACTGTCCATTATTATATTTTTAAACTTTCTGATATCCTGATCTATCTCTCCCCTGAGTCCGAAATAGTTGTTCACCACTACAGCCTCATCATCCTCTGCACAAAAATCCACTACAGGTCTGAGATTTCTATCAATCCTGTAAAACTGATACTCTATCCCCAGTTTTTTCAGGGGATCCAGCATCACATAGCAGGTATAATAGGGGAGATAGACCTTCTTTATCCCCCTTGCCTCCAAAATATATTCAAAACTGTTTCTAGCAGTGTTGAGTTTTATGAGGTCAGAATGGTAATCCTCCCTCTGAAATTTTTCAAGCTGAAAATATCCTCCTATGGCACTCATAGGTTACCTCCAAATTCATCCATTACTCCCTCGTCCCCTTCCTTTACATCATCCCTGATCAGAACTTTTTTTATGGTCAGAAAGATTATCTTCATATCCAGAAGAAAACTACAGTTATCCACATACTCCACATCATATTTAAATTTCTGCTCCCAGGTTATATTGGTTCTGCCGTTTATCTGGGCCAGCCCTGTTATCCCTGGAAGGACATCATGTCTTCTCATCTGCTCCTGAGAGTACAGAGGCAGGTATTTTACCAGGAGAGGTCTGGGCCCTACCAGGCTCATATCTCCCCGAAGAACATTCCAGAGTTCCGGAAGCTCATCTATACTCATAGAGCGAATTTTTTTTCCGAAAGGGGTGAGCCTCTCCAGCTTGTTGTCTCCTCCGTCCCTCATAGAACGGAACTTATACAGGGTAAATATTTTTCCGTGTTTCCCCGGTCTCTCATGTCTGTATATGACAGGAGAACCCAGATCTTTTTTTACCAGATATGCAGTTATTAGAAGAATGGGACTCAGTAAAACAAGTCCCATTCCGCTCCCTACCACATCTATACATCTTTTAAAAAAATTTCTATATATCATTTTTTAAACTCCTTAAGCTTGGATATGACATAGTCTCTCTCTTCCTCAGTGAGGTTGGATGAGCACGGGATATTCAGAACCCTGTCGTAGTACCACTCTGCCACCTCTGTTCCGTGGGCCTCATGATTTCTGTAGGGTTTCTGCTGATGGATAAGTCCCCAGATAGGTCTTGTCTGGATATCCTCTTTCAACAGTTCTTGGAGCAATTCATCCTTGTCCATCCCGTATTTTTCCCTGTCAACTACCACAGAATAGAACCAGTGGTTGGCACGGATATTGGTGTTGAAAGGGATCATGGTGAGCCCCTCTATACCCTCTATGGCTTCCTGATATTTTTTGAAGTTTTCTATCTTACGCTCTATAAATTTTTCCAGATCATCTATCTGGACAGTCCCCAGAGCAGCTTCCAGCCCCAGCATTCTGTAGTTGTATCCTATCTCATCATGGATAAAATAGAGGGGATCTGTTTTGGCCTGAACGCTGAGAAATCTCACATGGTCCAGAAACTCCTGGTCCTGGGAGATGACCATCCCTCCTCCCCCTGTGGTTATTATCTTGTTGGCATTGAAAGAGAGCACCCCGGCATCTCCTATTGTCCCTGCATATTTTCCGGCATATCTTCCCTCTGTGTAATATGTTCCCAGAGCCTCTGTGGCATCTTCCAGAACCTTGAGGTTATACCTTTCGGCTATATCCATAATGCTCTCCATATCTGCCATGTTTCCGAATACATGGACTACCACAATGACACGGATGGGTTTTCCGCTCTTTCTATTGTGGAGAACTCCCTCCCTCATATCACAGTTTTCACGGCAGAATTTTTCCAGAAGAACAGGATCCATGCACAGGGTATGGTCGCACCCTATAAATACAGGTTCTGCTCCCAGATAGGTTATGGGATTTACTGCTGCTATAAAGGTCAGGGTAGGAGCTATCACCTCCTGAGTCCCATCCACCCCAAAAACTCTCAGAGCTGTATGGAGCCCTGCTGTTCCAGACTGTATCCCCACTGCATCGGTACACCCCAGATATTTTTTCACCTTCCCTTCAAATTCTGGAATAAGTCTTCCTCCTGTGGAAACCCACCCTGATTCCAGGCACTCACGCAAATTTTTAAGTATCGGTTCTACTTCTAAGTTAGGCACTGATAGCCCTATTGTCTTCATTTTATTCCTCCGTTTTATGGTGTTCAGGTTCTCTGTAGGACCTTATAAATCTCTTCATTATCTCTTTTATGTTTTTCTCATCGGGATTTTCTACAGCAATCTCCAGCTCTTTCAGATAGGATTCTATCTCTATTCCATCCTCCTTGAGAGTAGTTACAAATATCTTCTGATTGGGAGTCTTCTCTGCACTGTTCACATCATAGAGGAGCTCCTCATAGAGCTTCTCCCCAGGACGGAGTCCCACAATCTCTATTCCCACATCTGCCCCAGAAAGAGCTATCATTTTTCGGGCCAGATTCATTATCTTTACAGGCTCTCCCATATCCAGGATGAAGACCTCCCCCCCCTTCCCTAAACTTCCCGCTTCTATTACCAGCTGAGCAGCTTCAGGTATGGTCATAAAGTATCTGGTTATATCGGGGTGGGTTATGGTCAGGTTTTTTCCCTGGGCTATAAGTTCCCGGAAGATGGGGATAACTGATCCGTCACTTCCCAGGACATTCCCGAAACGCACGGCCATAAATTTGGTACCCCTGCTGTTTCTGTTGGCACGGTCCACCAGCATCTCACATCCCCTTTTGGTGGCCCCCATTATATTGGTAGGGTTCACCGCTTTATCTGTACTTATGAGGACAAATTTATCCGCACTATATTTTTCTGCACACTCTGTTACATTTTTTGTTCCGAAGATATTGTTTTTTATGGCTTCCTCTGGATTGTGCTCCATAAGGGGCACATGTTTGTGTGCCGCAGCATGAAAAACTATCTGGGGACTGTATTTCTGAAAAAGAAATTCCAGTTTTTTCCTCTCCCGGACATTGCAGATCTCACTCTGAAAATCCAGATTGGGATAGTTCCTTTTCAGCTCCAGTTCCAGAAAATAGAGGGTATTTTCATTTACATCTATGGCCACAAGTTTTTCAGGGTTATATCTGGCTATCTGACGGGCCAGCTCAGAACCTATGGAACCTCCTCCACCTGTGACAAAAATTACTCTGTTCTCGATAAACTCTCTGATGGAGTCTCCGTTTACAAGGATCTGATTACGTCCCAGAAGATCCTCTATGCTCACATCCCTTATCTGCTCCCAGATCCCCTCCCCCTGAAGCATCTCATCTATCCGGGGAAGAATTTTTATCTCTACATCGCTTCTATATCTCCTCACCTCATGAACTATATCGGTGATTCTTTTTTTATCCATATCTGAGATGGCTATTATTATGGTTTCTACACACTCATATTTGGTCAAAATCTTTCCCAGATTTTTAAAATCTCCCAAAACTCTCACACTGTTAAATATATTCCCAACCTTCTCAGGGTCATCATCAATTATTCCAATGAGCCTGTAGGGAAACGAGCTGTTCATAACGCTCTCCATAATAAGTTCTGATCCGGCATTTCCTATGCCGTACATAAGGGTGGACTTTTTTTTCACCATATTCCCGCTATAAACTTTGCTCAGCCTGAAAAGAAACCTGGATGCCAGCTGAAAAACAATTGTAAAATCAAAAACCATATAGGCCACACTCCGGGAATACTCCTCCTGGGTAAAGGAGAAATATGCTATCATCCCCAAAAAAGCCACTATATTCACACCTATTAAGCTCAGCACATCCAGAGAGTTGGTATATCTCCAGCTTTTCATCTCTGTTTTTCTATAAAAGTATGCTCCCAGATAAAATAAGGTATAGAGAAGAAAATACTTCAGATGAAAAAATTTCTGCCAGTTCTCTTCAAACCTTAT
>JBOFCM010000133.1:0-1517 GCA_051646055.1 Fusobacteriaceae bacterium | reverse complement strand
TATACGAGGAGAAAAAATGGAAAATAATTTTGTAAAAGCAGTGGATCTAATGAAAGCCAGATATGAGGCTTATGAGAGAAAGGATATAGACTTTATAGTAGAGACACATGATTCTGCTACAAGAGCTGATTTGGATGTGGAAGAAACTAAGAAATGGGCAGAAGAAGCAGAATGGCTTGGTCTTGAAATACTGGGAACAGAGAAGGGTGAGGAGTCTGATGACTACGGAATAGTGGAATTCAAGGCGATTTTCAGAGAGAAGGGACAGGAGCACATTCACCATGAGAAGAGCGAGTTCCACAAAAGAGACGGAAAATGGTACTATTCAGGATGGTTACCTCTTCAGGGAACAATAGTGAAAGGGAAGAAGATAGGAGCCAACGAGGCTTGTCCTTGCGGTAGCGGAAAGAAGTACAAGAAGTGCTGTGGGAAAAAATAAAAATTAAAACTGGAAATTGAGGTGATATCCATGATAGATCTTCATAGCCATATACTCCACGGAGTAGATGACGGAAGCAGGGATATAGAGGAAAGCCTGGAGATGATAGCAGCTGCAAAGGAGCTTGGGTTCAGGGGAATAGTCTGCACATCCCACTATAAGAAGGGAAGAGCTGAAAACGAAAGCTATCATGAAAGATTTCTGGAGCTGAAAGAGCGTGTGAAGAGGGAGAATCTGGAGATGGAACTCTACCTTGGGAACGAGATGTTTTTGGGGATGGGTGAGATAGAGGACCTGAAGGAGGGAAAAATCAACAGCTATAATGGTATGGAATACCTTCTGGTGGAACTGGACCCCATGATGCCCTACCTTCCTGCTAAAACAGCCCTGGAAAAAATAATTAAAATGGGTTATAAACCTGTGCTGGCACATATAGAGCGATACCGAGAGATAAAGACTGGAGAGCTGATCCAGCTTCGGGAGATGGGAGTCCTTTTTCAGGTGAATATTATCTCCATGGGAAACGCTTCCAGAGAGAGAGTGCTGAAGTTTCTGGAAAGGGGAATGGTGAGTTTTGTCACCAGTGATGCCCACAGAAGGGACAAGAGAAGCTATCTTCTCAAGAGGGAGCTGGATGAGATAAGGGAGATCCTGGGAGAGGAAAACTACTTGGAGATGGAGCGAAATACTCTGAGGATTGTGGCTGGAGAGGAGATAACTCCCCCTAACCTAAAAACACTCAAAAAAAAATCCTTTATAGAGAAGATATTAAAAAAACTGGGAATTTAAGCCCAGTTTTTTTTATGAGCAAATTTATATTAGATATGAGTTAAAGGAAAAGAAAAAGATTTTAAGTATAATTAGGAAGAAAATGTAAATGATGGAAAGAGGTGGAGAACATTGTTGAAAAAACAGAAAAAAGAATTGGAATACGAAGACGATTTTGATGATGAGGATGATGACGGTTTAGATTTTATGGAACTGTTTATGATGATTCGTCGTCATTGGCGGGCTATAGTGGTAATAACTGTTCTTTTTACGGGATTGGGGACGGGATTTGCCCTTACAAGGAAAGCAG
>JBOFCM010000132.1:0-4196 GCA_051646055.1 Fusobacteriaceae bacterium | reverse complement strand
TATATTCTGTAAAGTTTCTATGAGAACTCTTTCCAGTCCTCCCATTCTAAGGCTTCCACTTCGGAAGACTATATTTTTTTTCATATTTATCTCTCCTCGGTTTCCACATATTTTTTAAGAAGATACTCTATCTCAGAATATATCATGTCTGGAGTTATCAGTTCATATTTTTCCCTATGGCTGAGATTTTCAAAATTATCCCCTGCAACATCTCTAGGTTCTAAACCACGATTTTTATCGTCTCCATTGGTAAGCCATGTATCTTTGAAGGTATTCGGTCCGAAAACTGCAAAGGTAGGAAGATCCAGTGCCTGAGCCATATGTCTCGGTCCTCCCTCATTTCCAAAGAAGAGATTACAGTTTGTCATAAGGGCTCCCAATTCTCTTATATCCTTCGTCTCTATCCCTGTTATTATTCTAGGATCAGAATCCAGAGTCTGATGGAAATCCTCCACAAATTGCTTTTCATCCTTGCTGTAAAACAGAACTATCTGCACATCATTCTTTTCTAGTATTTTTCTGAAAACCTCCACCATAAGTTCTACCGGATACACTTTTTCAGGTCTTCTGGAATTCACAGCTCCTATCAGAATCTTTTTGCTGAAATCGACTCCGGAGTCCTTCATCTTTTCTCTCATGGCAGATTTTTCTGCCTCTGTTATTCGGAGGCAGTATCTGTTGTCATACTGTATTTCATAACCTGCATCTTGGAGAGGTTTCAGCATATCCAGAGTTTTCCATGTTTCATCCGGACTTTTCCCGCTCCATCCCACACGATAGTTATATCCTTTTCCTCTTATGAGCCTCTCCTTATCTCCAGCTCTTCCTATTCTGAATTTTGCTCTTGAAAACAGCGAGAAAACCTCACTTTTCGGTGTACTCATAAGGTCTATTACTACATCGTAATCGGTTCTTGTCACATCCCATGCTTTTTTTATGTATCTGAAAGGATTTTTTCTCTCTTCCGGAGTTATTACTATGAGGTTATCTATATATGGATGATTCTGAAAAATTGGGGCCACAAAATCATACAAGACATAATCTATCTGACATCCTGGAAAACTTTTTTTCAGTGTATTACAGAGGACAGAGGAGATAATGGCATCACCTATCTGTCTGAATCTCACTATAAGTATTTTCATCCTTTTTTCCCCCTCAACCTTCTTATATTTTTTCTCCATTTTTGAATAAGAGAAACCTTTTTCCAGATATCTTTTTTCTCTATTCCCAGCTCTTCCTGAGCTATACTGAGGACTCTATCCCGATATTGTTCCCAGTTGTATCCATAAGCTAGACAGAACTCCTCAAAACGTCTTATTCC
Organism: Fusobacteriaceae bacterium; assembly: GCA_051646055.1. Taxonomy (GTDB): domain Bacteria; phylum Fusobacteriota; class Fusobacteriia; order Fusobacteriales; family Fusobacteriaceae; genus JAGNZR01. Next base: position 2,875 of record JBOFCM010000132.1, on the reverse strand, counting down.
TATCTCAACAGCTTTAAAAAATCTGTAATCTCTTTTTTCATGAACCGATAAATCATCAAAGTCTATAAGGACAATATCCCCAACTTCATTCTCTATAAAATTAGCCAGAGTTATATCGTAGTCTATCACTCCTGCTCCCAGCATTCTCATATAGTAAGTATATGCCTTTATATACTGTTCTATCTCTTTTTTCTCCACAGATGCATAGACTTTTCCTCTTACTTCTTTCCCTGAATATATTCCATAGGAGATTCCACCTCTGACAAAAGTGGAAAATCCTGTTATCTCATAGTGTTTTATCTCTAGTTTATCCAGCCGGCTTAAAGCTCTTTTCAGAGAGTGGATTATAAGGTTTTCTCCCATAATCAAGGAACGGAGATTGTTTCTATGGTACAGTGGAAAATTAAGCACTTTTACATACTCCCCATCTATCCTGTATGTTTTTCTATTTTTTTCACTGGTAGAAAGACTATACTCTTCCATCTCTCCATTTAAAATTCTCTCTCCCATGAGAGATATATCCCTATATCCCATAAGTTATTCTCCTCTGATTAATTTTTCTATGGCTTCTCCTGCTCTCTCCCTGGAAAAATCTCTGCTTCTCTCTAGAGAAAGCTTCTGGAACCTCTCCAGTTTTTCAGAATTCTGAAGCAGATCTATTATCTTTTCTCCCAAGTCCTCGGGATTATGGTCTGCCAAAACTCCATACTTCCCCTCTTCCATTATCTCTATTGAACCGTTATTTTTTGTAGAAATTACAGCTTTTCCCAGTATCATGGATTCCATGATTACAAGGGGCATCCCTTCCTGAACCGAGCTCTGGACAAAAAATTTAGAATTTTTAATATATGGAAAAGGATTTTGCTGTAGACCTTTGAACTTTACCCTTTCTCCTAATCCAAGTTTTTTAACAAGAGATTCCAATTCCTCTCTCAAAGGTCCCCTTCCAAGAATTAGCAGATTTATATTCTCTATCTGATCTGCCACTTTTTTAAAAGCTTTTATAAGAAGTTCATGATTTTTATTTTGGACAAGAGCTCCGGCTATTAGTATATAAGGGGCCTTTTCCTCCACCTGAAAAGCATCTGCCTTCTCTCTTACCAAACTTTTTTCGATAAAGTTATATATCTTTACTACCTTAAATTTCTCATGGGAATAGTTTTTTTCATATCCCTCTTTCATCTTGCTGTTGATAGTCACAACTGTATCATAGAGTCCCATATTGAGTCTCTTCTGCTTTTTTCTTTCTAAACTTCCTTCTCCTGCATGGCTCCAGCCTATAATTCTCTTATCCTTCAGATTCAGCTTGTGAAGATATCTCAGAAGACCCATATTGTAATCTATAATGACATCTGCAAAATTCAGATGTTTTTTTACCTCATTTATGGCTATTTTCTTTTTCTTTTGGAGAAGATTGGAATACCTAAGTTTTGAAATCAGGCTTTTTCCTGATTTTGCCCTTTCTAACTCCTCCATAAATTTCCACGAAGTAAGAAACCTATATTCTACATAGGAAGGAATCTCACCTATATAGTGATTTTCCACTCCTTTATCCTCTTCAATTAGAAGAAGAATCTGGTAATCTTCTGGTGAGAAAAATCTCAGAAACTCAATAAGCATTCGTTCCTGTCCTCCCACACCTAAATTTCCAGTGGAGATTATTATTTTTTGTTTTGTTTTATCCATTCTTTATATCCTTGAACTCCTTGTTCCCGTATTTTTTATATTTATATTTTAGGTATCCAGGACTCAGTTTTCTTAGAAAATCCAGTAGGGATGTTTTATCTATAGCTGTTCTTCTTATATCAAAAAAATTATCACTTATTCTTCCTGTTCCTGAGTCTGTGGATACTGCAAATTGATATCCAGCTTTTTTTGTCATCTCCTGCACACGGATGCTCTGATGTCCATAGGGATAGGCAAAGGATATTACCTCCTCTCCCACTATCTCTTCTAGCTCTTTTTTATTCTGAAGAATCTCTTTCTCCAATTCTTCATCCCTTAAAAGTGGAAGACTGGGATGAGTCAGAGTATGCCCTCCAAACTCTACTAATCCGCTATCATGCATCTCCTTAACTTCCTGTGAATTCATCAGAGAGAATCTGCTCTCCCCCTCTCCTTCCACTGTCCATCTGTTATAGTCCAATCCCGTCACAAAATATATCACGGCTTTCATCTGATATTTTTTCAGAAGGGGAAACAATATCTCATAATTATCCTTATATCCGTCATCCACGGTTATTATTATATACTTATCCTTTTTAAATCCCCTCTCCATCATCTGAGCTAGATCTCTAAAAGTTATAGTTTTATATCCCAGAATCTTCAGTATAAAAAGATGCAGTTCAAGTGTCTTTCTTGTAACAAATATCTTTATCTTTCCTGCCTGCTCTTTTTTCTCTACAAACTGATGATACATCAGTATGGGAATATCGTATATATTCTCATTCATTTTTTCCCTCCTGCTAAATATGCTTTTGAAGCTCCTCCATGGAGAAGCTGTTTATATCTATCTCTTCTCCCTCTCTGTAATCGGCCTGAGATAGTATCACCTCTCCCAAAGGATACTCAGGTCCCCATGTTTTGAGATTATGCTCATCTTTTCTGTCTTTTCTGTAGAGGGCTATCATTTTTCTATCAAAGGCTCTGGCTATATGCACCACAGAAGTATCAGGAGTTATAACTAGGTCAGCCTTCTTTATGAGAGCTGCACTATCCAGAATACTAGAAATATTCTGAGCCATATACACTGCCTCTCCTTTGTAAGCATTCAAAAATCTCTCCAGCTCCTCTTTTTTGTCTGGAGAGTAAATAGCGATGGCAATATATCCTTTTTTATCCAGTATTCTAAAAATCTTTTTCATATTTTCGGGAT
>JBOFCM010000131.1:0-23138 GCA_051646055.1 Fusobacteriaceae bacterium | reverse complement strand
TTCGCTCCTTCTTTCAGGGCTGCAATAGAGAATCCTCCACTACTTGAGAATACATCTAAAAATCTTGTCTGCTCGTTGATATACGGTCTTATGAATTTTCTTGAATCTCTCTGATCCAGGAAGAAACCTGTTTTCTGACCGTCAACTATATCGATAGTATATTTAAGACCGTTATCTTCCATCACTATCTTTTCAGGGATAACTCCGTAGATAACTCCTGTCTTCTGCTCTACGCCCTCTATTGTACGGCTCTCTACATCACTTCTCTCATAGATTCCCTTTGGTTTGAAGACTTTTTTTATGGCATTGATTATCTCCTGTCTCATGGAATCTATTCCTGAGTTTCTGAACTGTACAGAGATATATTTATCAAACTTGTCTATTATAAGTCCCGGGATTCCGTCAGCTTCTGAGTAAAATGCTCTTACGCAGTTTGTTTCCTCTGCCAGATGTCTTCTCTTATCGTAGGCATTTTTTATCTTTCCAAGTATAAACTTAGCATCTACTGTTTCCTCTTTTACTGTTAAAATTCTAACAAAAGCAGACGTTTCCTCTGTTACATAACCTCTAGCTATGAATCTCAGGTCCTTCATACATACATCTACTATATCCCCGTTTTTTACAGTTCCATTTATAGAGTGTATTTCATCTTTAAAAACATTGGGATAAAAATTAAGTATTTTTTTCTCTTTTCCCTCTTCTAATATTATTCTTGCCATTTTCTCTCCTTCTGCTTTTTTTAAAATTTTATCAAATATATACTCTAGGAAGTCTTTTTCCTATTCCAGTTAGTATTTCATAGGTGGAACACCCAATCATACCTGCCTTTTCCACAATATCTTCTCCAATACAGAGAACTTCCATTCCGACTTTTACCTTGTCTCTTATTCCCAGGGGAATTTTTACCATACACATATCCATACAGATTTTTCCTATGATCGGGCATTTTTCTCCCAATATAGTCACATATCCTCTGTTGGAGAGTTCTTTTCTGAATCCGTCTGCATACCCTATGGATAGGGTTGCTATCATGTCTCCCGCTTCTCCTGTGGCTGTTCTTCCGTAGGAGATATCCATCCTCTCTTTTAGAGTTTTCAGAAAGAGTATTCTTGTCTTTAGGGAGAACACATTGTGCATCCCCTCTATTTTTCTGTCACCTAATATCCCATAGAGAGCTATTCCCGGTCTCACATGAGTTCCAGAAAAATCCTCTGAATAGTTTATTATCCCTCCGCTATTGTGCATATGGATATACCTGAGATCTGTTCCTAAAAAATCTCTAAACTTCTCTATCTGGTTGAGGGTATATTCCCTGGAATCCTGGGAATCCTCATCTGATACTGAAAAATGAGAGTAGACTCCTACTATTTTAGGAGTCTCACTTTCTCTGTAATCTTCAATTATTTTCAGTGCTTCTTGGGGAAGAAATCCCACTCTTCCCATTCCTGTCTCCACCGCCATCTGTACCAGAAGGGGAAGGTTTTTTTCTCTTATTTTTTCTATCTGATCCTGAGAGTTTACCGTAATCTGGATATTCAGTTTATGAGCCAGTTCCAGATCCTCATAATAAACTCCTCCCAGCACAAGAATATCTTTTTCTATGCCCTTTTCACGAAGTTCAACAGCTTCCTCCATGGTGGCCACTGCAAATATCTCAATGCCTTGACGGATAAGCTCCTGTACAATTCTAAGAGCACCCATTCCATATGCATCAGCTTTTATCACTGGGATAATTTGGGAGCCCTGGGTGAGGCTCTTTAGAATATTCAGATTTTCTACTAAATTTTTTAGGTTTATCTCCACCCAAGCTCTCATTACCTCTCCAATCTCAGTGGCTTACACCACTATCTTCTCTTCGTAATCCTCATCTTCATCTTTGAACTCTATAGTTCCCTTTCCATCTCTGTCCTTATCCATGAGATAAACTAGGGGAGCTGCAACGAAGATAGATGAGTATGATCCAGCTAAAATTCCTACCATAAGAGTCACTATAAATGTTTTCAGCGAGTCTCCTCCGAATATAAGTATCGCCACTCCTGCAAGAAGGGTAGTTACCGATGTGTTAATAGATCTGACCATAACATCGTTCAGACTTATATTGAGTATCTCTCCGAATGTAGCCCCTCTCTTCTCTTTCTCCTTCAGCTTCTCACGAATTCTATCATAGATTATGATAGTATCATTTATAGAGTATCCCAGGATAGTCAGGGTAGCCGCAATAAATTCTGTGTTTATCTCATAGCCTAGAAGAGCTATTACTCCCAGAGCTATTACTACATCGTGGATAAGAGTCAGTATGGCACCTATGGCAAATTTAAACTCATATCTTAGGGTAATATACAGAGTTATAAGTATACTTCCTATAATGATTGAGTACAGAGCAGCATTTTTAAGATCTTTTCCTACACTGGCTCCAACTTTTTCAGTTTTTTCCAGAGAGTATTCTCCCATGCCTTTCATCTTTTCTACAAACTGCTCCTTGACCTCTTCTGTCATCTCTTGAGTTCTTATGATTACAGTATTTTCCTCTGAAATCTGAACTTTTCTAGATCTGGAATCCAACTGAGGTATCTCCCGAGCAATCTCATCCAGTTTAGTATTTACTTTAGGAAGGTCTATAACCTCCTGAAATTTCATCTGAAAAAGGTTTCCTCCAGAGAAATCTATTCCATAATTCAGTCCCTTGGTAAAAAGTACCCCTAGAGATAAAACTACAAATACAGCACTTATTGAAACATAAAGTTTACTTCTCTTTATTATATCTAGGTTACGCATTCTTCTCTCCTCCCTTTACTCCAAAGAGCTTTGGTGTATTGAGTCTGAAGATCTCTACAAAGGCAATAAGCATAGCTTTTGTCAAAGTAAGAGCTGTGAACATAGATGCTATGGCACCTATTGTCAGCGTAACTGCAAATCCCTTTACTGCTCCTGTTCCGAATATAAATAGTATAGCTGTTATTATAAGTGTTGTCACTTGACCGTCAAAGATAGAGGCAAAACCTTTGCTGAATCCTGCATCGATAGCTCCCATCACGTTGTTCCCCAATTTCAGTTCATCCTTTATTCTCTCAAAAATGATTACATTGGCATCTACCGCCATACCTATAGAGAGTATAACCCCTGCAATTCCAGGAAGTGTCAGGGTAGCATCTATAAAGTTCAGTGTTCCGAAAGTAATAAGTCCGAAAGATGCCAGTGCAAGGATGGCTACTATTCCAGGAAGTCTGTAAAGTATCATCATAAATACACCTATAAGAAGTATCGCAAGCTCTCCTGCCTTGATACTCTTGGCTATGGATTCATCTCCAAGAGATGCCCCTACAGTTCTTGTCTCAACTATTTCAGCCTTCACTGGAAGAGCTCCTGCGTTAAGAAGAGTAGCTGTGGCCTTGGCTTCATCCACAGTGTAGTTTCCTGTAATAACTCCGTTTCCACCAGGAATTTCAGAGTTTATTGTTGGAGCTGTCTGAACTGTTCCATCCAGAGTTATCGCCAGCTGCTTACCTATATTGGTTCTTGTTATCTCTGCAAATCTTACTGCTCCCTCATGAGTCATCTCAAACTGAATCTGAGGTCTTCCCAGGTTGTCGTAGGATACGTCAGCTTTTTTAAGAGCCGCTCCTGTGAGAAGAGTCTCCCCTAGAGATCCGTCCTTATTCATGATTTTGAACTCCATCAGAGCTGTTTTTCCTATCATCTTAACAGCTTCCTCTGTATTGGAAACTCCAGGAAGCTCGATTATAACCCTGTTTCCTCCTGTTTTCTGAACCACTGATTCAGCAACTCCCAGACCGTTAATTCTTCTGTCCAGAACTTCCACAAGTCTGTCCATAGCTTCCCCGTCCAGGGCAACTTCCTCTTCACTGGCTTCTAAAACTGCATAAACTCCCCCTTTTAAGTCCAATCCCAACTTAATAGGCTTTTTAAATGTTAGCCATGCTGCTCCGAAAACCACTGCCAGTACAAACAGCAGCTTGACTAATGTATTTTTTCTCATAATCCCTCCATCCTATTTTTTTATCTTTTGCTATCCAGAAAAGCCTGGAGTATTATGGCTGCCGCCACTTTATCCACCACTTTACGCTTTTCCAGTGCCCCCTTGCTTCCCATCTCTGTAAGAATTCTGTCGGCAGATACAGTTGTAAGCCTCTCATCTACCTCAAATATCTCCAGACCTGGGATATTCTTTTTTAGTTTTTCAATGTATTCCCTAACTTTTTCAGCCTGTCTTTTCTCTGTTCCATCTAAACTTTTCGGGATACCTACCACAAGCTTTTTGGTATTCTCCTCCTGACAGAGCTCTTTGATTCTCTGGACAGACTTTGTTTTTTTTCTATCAATGACCTCTAGGGGTGTTGCCAGCATCCCCATTATATCCGATCTGGCAACTCCTATCCTTACATCTCCAATATCTAGAGCTATATATTTTTTAAACATTACAGTCCCTTCTCTATAAGCTCTCTTACTGCCTTCATAGCCTCTTCAACCTTGTCTCCGTCTTTTCCTCCGGCTTGGGCAAAGTCAGGTCTTCCTCCGCCTTTTCCTCCAGCTATTTCTGCAGCTGTTCTAGCCAGATCTCCAGCTTTAAGTTTTCCAGTGAGATCCTTTGACACACCTACAGCGAATACAGCCTTCTCCACATTACTTCCCAGAGCTACAACACATGTTGGGAATTTATCCTTGGCTTTATCCACTATCTCTCTTAAGTAATCAGCATCCTTCCCTGCGAAAGTCTTAATCAGAACTTTTACTCCCCCGATCTCTTCTACTGAATCAAACATAGAGTTAGCTTCAAATCCAGCTATCTGAGATTTTAATTTCTCTATCTCACGATTACCCATTTTTACCTGCTCCAGCATAGCTTCTACTCTCTCTTCCAGAGAATCCAGATCTGTCTTCAGAGCTTTAGCTGCTCTTCTTGCAACTTTTTCATAGTGGAAGAAAGATTCGTAGGCCTTGAATCCTGTCTGAGCCTCTATTCTTCTAGTTCCTGCCGCAACTCCAGACTCACTCACTATATTGAATATAGCTATCTGAGATACGTTGTCCACGTGGGTTCCTCCGCACAGTTCCACTGAGTAGTCTCCAATGGCCGCAACTCTTACTCTGTCTCCGTATTTATCTCCGAAAAGAGCAGTAGCACCCAGCTTTTTCGCCTCTTCCATCTGCATCTCTCTTACGTTCATCTCCATAGCCTCAGCTATTTTTGTGTTGATTATTTTCTCGATATACTCTATCTCTTCCTCTGTAAGAGCCTCATAGTGAGTAAAGTCAAATCTCAGTCTCTCATCATCTACAACTGATCCAGCCTGCTGTACATGAGAACCCAATACATCCTTCAGAGCCTTGTGGAGAAGGTGAGTTGCCGTATGGTTTTTAGCTATATTGGATCTTCTGAAACCGTCCACTGTAAGGTGGTAAGTCTCTCCCTCTTTAGGAAGTTCTCCCTCTACCAGCTCAACTATATGCATGTAGATATCCTTCTGCTTCTGTACATCTAGAACTTTGCATGTAACTCCAGGAGCTGTGATAACTCCACCGTCTGCAACCTGTCCTCCAGACTCAGCATAGAAAACAGTTCTATCGAAGATAAGAGTAAGTTTTCCGTCCTCTCTTTCACGACAGCTCAGAAGCTTTCCAGTAGTTTTCAGCTGGCTGTAACCTAAGAACTCTGTTACTCCATGGTTGTCATAGAACTCCTCTAGGAAAGAATCCTGTCCCTTCTCCATAACTACTTTTCTAGCTGAACGAGCTTTCTCTCTCTGCTCTTCCATCTTCTCATCAAACTCAGACTTCAGAAGAGTTACCCCTTCGTTTTCACAGATCTCTTCGATAAGCTCGAATGGGAATCCGTATGTGTCATAAAGTCTGAAACTTATATCTCCAGAAAGTTTCTTGTCTCCAGAGGCCTTAAGTTTTTTGATCTCCTCGTTCACAAGGTTGATTCCTTGATCCAAAGTTTTAGAGAAAGTTTCTTCCTCTATCTTTACCAGCTTTTTAATATGCTCAAGGTTGCTCTTCAGTTCAGGATATGCCTCTCCCATAAGTTCCACAACTTTGTCTACCATCTTGTACATAAACAGCTCTTTGCATCCTAGAAGTCTTCCATGTCTTACGGCTCTTCTCAGTATTCTTCTCAGTACATAACCTCTTCCTTCATATGATGGCATAACTCCGTCATTGATAAGGAAAGTTACCGCTCTACTGTGATCTGTTATAACTTTTAGAGAGAAATCTTTTTCTGGACTATCTCCGTATTTTGTATCTGTAAGCTCCCCGGCTCTCTCTAAAATAGGGAAAAGAAGATCTGTTTCGAAGTTATTAGATTTTCCCTGTACCATAGCTGTAACTCTTTCCAGTCCAGCTCCTGTATCTATATTTTTCTTAGGAAGGGGCTCTAGGGATCCATCCTCCATTCTGTTCCACTCAGTGAATACCAGGTTCCAGATCTCTATAAATCTGTTGTCTGTTCCTTCATCTCCAAGTTTAGAGTTGTGATCTCCTCCATACTCAGGTCCCAGGTCCACGTGGATTTCTGAACATGGTCCGCATGATCCAGTAGGTCCTGCTGACCACCAGTTCTCGTCCTCTCCCATTCTAACTATACGTTCCTTAGGGAAGTTACACTTCTCTATCCAAAGCTGTTCAGCCTCGTCGTCAGTTGTGAATACAGATACCCACATCTTGTCTTTTGGAAGTCCCAGTACCTCTGTAACAAACTCCCATGACCAAACTATGGCCTCCTCTTTGAAATAATCTCCAAAAGAGAAGTTTCCAAGCATCTCAAAGAATGTGTGATGTCTAGCTGTTCTTCCCACGTTGTCCAGGTCATTGGTTCTGATACACTTCTGGTAAGTGGTAATTCTTGGATACGGAGCTTCTTTCTGCCCTAGAAAATAAGGTTTAAAAGGCACCATTCCAGCTACTGTAAGTAGCAGAGTAGGATCATCTGGAATCAGGGAAGCTGATTCGTAGTGTCTGTGTTTCTTAGCTTCAAAAAATTCTATAAACTTTTTTCTTATTTCGTTTCCTGTTAACATATTGCACTCCTTTGTTTTCTAATCTAATTTGAAATTCTCTCCCAGATAGACTCTTCTAGCTGTTTCATCAGCCTCAATCTCTTTGGGAGTTCCCTTTATAAGAACTTTTCCATTGGCCATTATATAGGCTTTATCTGTGATGCTGAGAGTTTCTCTTACTGAGTGATCTGTGATAAGTATTCCCAGCCCTCTCTCTTTAAGATATCTGATTATCTGCTGAATGTCCTCTACAGCTATGGGGTCCACCCCTGCAAAGGGCTCGTCCAACAGTATAAAATCTGGGTTGTTAGCTATGGTACGGGCTATCTCCACACGTCTTCTCTCTCCCCCTGAAAGAGCATATCCCAGGGATTTTCTCACATGGGTAAGCTTGAACTCTTCCAGAAGCTTTTCCATTATCTCAGTCTGCTCCTCTTTGCTGTGTTTCTTCATCTCCAGTATGGCCAGAATATTTTCTTCCACAGTGAGGTTTCTGAAAACTGAAGGCTCCTGAGCCAGATAACCTATTCCCCTGTCCGCTCTTCTGTGGATAGGTTCCTCTGTTATCTCCTGCTCATTGCAGAAAACTCTTCCGTTATCAGGTTTTACTATTCCAGTTATCATATAGAAGGTGGTGGTTTTTCCAGCTCCGTTAGGCCCCAGAAGTCCCACTATCTCACCTTTGGCCACCTCTATACTTACACCGTCTACTACTTTTCTGCCCTTATATGATTTTGACAGTTCTTCTGCAACTAAAGTTATCATATAATCTCCTTCTTAAGGTTTTATTTTATAGTCTACAACCACATCTCCTGTAGCTTTTATCTTTTTAGTTGTGGCATTATATATAGCTTTTTGGGCTTTTACTACTGCGTCTGGAGAATCTATTACTACATTTCCCTCCAACTCCACACTGTTTTCAGCCTTCAGAACCGTACCTTTTCTTCCTGTGGCAACTGTTTTCCCTTTTTCAGGATCATCATTTACTATAACCACATCGTTATTGAGATATATTGTATCTTTCTCTATATGGAACTCTGCCCGTTCTGATGTAACTGTAGTATCTCCTTTTTCAGGGTCCTTCATAACTATTTTTACGCCTCTGTCACTTAGGGCTATCTTGTTGATCAGATTTATATCTCCATATTTGGAATACATAGTTACATTTTCCTGGACAATTGTAGAATCTTTCAGCAGTTCCACTCTCTTGGCAAGGTATTTTTTGTCCTGTTTTTCCAGGTGAACCCTCAGTTGCTCTCCATTATACCGGGTAATTTTCCCATTGTCTAAGGTTTTTCCTTTTGCGTTCCCTAAAAAGTCCACCTTCCCCTTATGAAGATTCCCCAGAATTCTGTCAGCCTGGAACTCCTGACTCTCCTGGGTCCAGAGTTTTACCTTTCCGCCTTTTATATCTCCACTGAGATTGCTTATGGATATATCCTTTCCGGCACCCTCCAGATTTCCCTGGATGAGCTTATAATCTCCATGAGCTACCATGCTTTCTGTTTTTACACTGTATTCCAGATTATTTCCCTTTAGGACACTCTCGCCGTCAGATACAACTCCGTTCCCCTTCAGCTCGATAATCTCGTTTTCGTAGTCATATCTTACCTCTTTGGAGCTGGCTTGATAACCATCCTCTTTTCCAGCAAAATCCTTACCTCTCAGCTTTTTAATTTTAGTTTCTATAACTGGGTTTGTCATAATAAACTTAGAATTTTTTACAGCAGAAACTATCTCCACCTTTTCAGGTATGGTTATCGTTTGGTCCTGGAAGCTGTAACGAACAATTCCTGCCCCTGTAGAATATTCTTCGAAATTCATCTTTACATCGTCCACAAGATTGAAATACTCATCTTTTTTAATCTCTCCACGGTTTCCGCTTACTAGGAGTTTGTCTTTGTCATTCTGAAGAAGAATATCCTTTTCCAGAGTTCCCATTCCAGTTATAGAGTTGTATTTTACTCCTGTTCCTGTCACCACGTTGTCCCCATTGTAGAGAGTAAAAGGAGAATCAGTGATGAAATCTCCTGTAGCTTTGGAATATATAGCCACTTTAGAGTGAAGGCTGTCACTATTCTTAGAATCTTTTATTGTGAACTCTCCAGGAATTGTGAATATCTTACCCTCGTCCTGGAAGTCTATCAGTTCTGTAATCAGAACTTTTCCATCGCCAACTATTTCAGCACCCTTCATGATACCTTTTTTATCCGTCATGCCATACTCTAAGAAACTTCCTTTTCCGCTGTATTCAGGGTTTTTAAAGGTGAAATTGCTCTCAATCTTCATACGGCTGTTTTTCTGGTCATAATTCAGATGGGAAGTTTTAAGTTCTCCCTCTTTCCCTTTATAGACAACCTTCCCCTCATCTCCGTAAATATCCAGTATCTCTTTTTCCATATTATAGACAGCCCGCTCTCCCTGGAGTTTTCCCTGGGCTTCTGAACTTATCTCTGCATTTCCGGTAATAACCAGTTCCTTGGTTTCAGGGTTGTATATTCCATCATCCCCTGAAAAATAGTTGATTCCATTGTCTCCCTTTATCTTTCCTTTTATATAGATAAGCTCGGACCCCTGTTTTTTCTCGATATTCTCCATCTTTATCTTATAACCGTTTGCCAAAATCTCTACGTTCTGGCTGATAAGCATAGTATCCAGCTCCTGATTATACTGGAATCTCTCTGCTGAGAGAGTTCCCTTCCCATAATAGATCTTATAAGGAAGATAAGTTTCTACAATTTTGCTGTTCAGGTCATAGTTCAACTGCTGAAAGTCTCCGCTCAGAGCCTCTTTAAACTGTTCTCCCAGGTCTTTTCCCAGAAGTTTGACATTTTCTCTGAGAATAGCCTGTTTCATGGCATCATTGTAATCTGCCATATCCCCAGTTACTTTTATCTTCTCGTTTTCCAGAACCACATTTTTTCTCAACTCAATATAGCTCATCTTGCTGTCTGTTTTAAATGTGTCTCCTGAAAGGGAGAATTTCAGCTCCTTATTGGTGGCAGACACAGGTTTTTTTGAAGTCAGTTCATCCCTTACCTTGTCATAGTCTATCTCTTCCGCCTTAAAATTCCAACCATTGGTACTCTCTCCCAAGATATTGGATTTTAGAGCCAGGTTTCTGGCTGCATCTAAAAAGGCATTGTCCCCTGAAAGGACCATGTCCTTTAGAAAGGCTTTGGCTCCCATGAACTTATTCTCATTTTTATCCACGTAGTCTATCTGTTTTTTTGCATCGATTTTAAAGCCGTCTCCCTGGTACTTTACATCTGTGGTTTCCACTATGTTTTCCCCAGATTTCACTCCTGTCTCATCCCTGTAGTAGTTGAGATAACCTAGGATTAAAACCGCTGCTCCACCTACAATATAGAGTTTTTTTCTATCCATCTTCACTCTCTCCTAAACTGAATTTTTTTACCCTAAAATATTTTTTAGTTCATTCAATTTCATAAAAGCCTCCATAGGAGTCAAAGAATTTAAGTCCAGTTCGCCTATTTTGGCTAAAACTATCTCCTCATTTCTTTTCAGCTCCTGTTTTGCAGGGGAGGTTTCATCTTGTTCAGCATGCTTCTGTTTCCTCTCTTCAAAGGAGTTCTCTCCAAACAGATTCAGCTGTTCCATCCCTGTTTTTATCTCTATTATCTCTCTCTGGCTCTCCAGTATATTTAGTATCTCTTTGGATCTCTTGAGAAGTTCCTTGGGAAGTCCTGCAAGACGTGCGACCTCTATCCCGTAGGATTTGTCCGCTCCACCCTTGACTATTTTTCTCAGGAAAACTATCTCCTTCTCCTCTTTCACCTCTATTCTGAAATTGACCACTCCCTTGAGCTCCTTTTCCAGCTGGGTCATCTCATGGTAGTGGGTAGCAAAAATAGTCTTGGCCCCTATCCTGTCATGGATATACTCTGTGATAGAGGTAGCTATGGAGATTCCGTCAAAAGTTGAGGTTCCTCTTCCTATCTCATCCAAAATCACAAAGGAGTTTTCCGTGGCTGAGTTGAGAATGTTTGCCATCTCACTCATCTCCAGCATAAAAGTGGACTGCCCTGTGAGAAGGTCATCAGAAGCTCCAATTCTTGTAAATATCTTGTCAGTAAGAGGAATTTTTGCATAATCTGCCGGTATGTAGCAGCCCATATGAGCCATAATAAGTATAAGGGCTCCCTGCTTCATATAGGTAGATTTTCCTGACATATTAGGTCCTGTCAGGACTATTATATTCTCTTTTTCATCCAGAAAAAGATCATTTTTTACAAAGTCAGATTTTTTTATGAGGGCCTCTACCACAGGGTGTCTTCCTCCCACTATCTCCAGGTCAAAACCTGAACCCATCTCTGGTTTCACATAGCCATTTTTTATAGCTATTTCTGCAAAGGCTGTAATTACATCTAGATATGCCAGCTTCCCTGCCAGTTCCTGAAGATGCTTCTGATACTCTTTTAAAGTTTCTGAAAGTTCCTTAAATATCCCATATTCCAGGGATTCTATACGCTCCTTGGCATGGAGAACCTTTTCCTCATACTCCTTCAGATCTGGAACTATATATCTCTCTGCATTGGAAAGAGTCTGTTTCCTGATATAGTCCTGGGGAACCATCTCCCTGTTGGAATTGGTTACCTCTATAAAATATCCGAAGACCTTATTAAACTTTATCTTCAGGGTTTTTATCCCAGTACGCTCCCTCTCACGGTTTTCAATGGTAAGAATATGGTCTTTTCCGTTGGTGGAAATCTGGTGAAGCTCATCCAACTCATCTGATACTCCTCTTCTTATGATTCCTCCCTCACGGATGGAGAAAGGGGGTTCATCTACCAGAGTCCTCTCTATAAGAGTGTATATTCCCGAAAGTTTTTCTGTGTCCAGAGTAAGAATAGAGTTCCCATCCAGTATGTGGTAGATCTCTAGGGCTGTAAATAGGGATTTTTTAAGAGCCACCAGATCTTTTCCGTTCTCGGTTCCCATTATAAGTTTTCCCAGTATTCTCTCTATATCATAGACATTTTTAAGCTTTTCCAGTATCTCTTCTCTCAGAAGGGGATTACGGATAAAAAACTCCACATGATTTTGACGCTTCTCTATCTCCTCTATGTTTCTCAGAGGATTCTTGATAATTTTTTTCAGATTTCTGCTTCCCATGGAGGTTCTGCATCTGTCCAAAACCCAGAAAAGAGTTCCGTATGAACTTCGGTCTCTGCTGTTTTCAACTATCTCCAGATTTTTCTGAGTAGTGTAGTTGAGTTCCACTATCTCTTCAGAGTTCTGATACTCTATTTTTCCTGCTGGGATAGGGCTTCCTTTCTGCTGCTCTAGAGCATATTTCAGCGTTAGGGCTGACGCATGGATTGCCAGCTCTTTTCCACGCATATTGAAGCTCTCTAGAGATACTACGTTAAAAAACTTTTCCAGATACTCCTCACATCTTTTAGGAACATCTATCTCTCTCAGAAGGATATTTCCATGAGAGCCGCTGTTTTTCAGTATCTTTCCCAGAGACTCAAAACTTTTGGAATCTGCCACTATCTCACGGGGAGATATTTTATTTATCTCTCCTAGAAGGGATACCAACTTCACCTCGCTGGCACGGAACTCTCCTGTGGTGATATCCATATAGCCTATCCCCGCATTTTCATCCCTAATCTTTACTCCCATAAGGTAGTTATTGCTCTTCTCATCCAGGTAATCTGTATCTATTACTGTCCCTGGTGTTATAACTCTCACAACCTGCCTGTCCACTATTCCCACTGCATCCTTGGGATCTTGAACCTGTTCACAGATGGCTACGCTGTAGCCCTTCTCCACAAGTCTGGCGATATAGGATGCTGATGAATGGTAGGGAACTCCTGCCATGGGAATCTCCTGTCCTTTCTCACGGTTTCTGCTGGTGAGGGTGAGTCCAAGTTCACGGGAGACTATTTCAGCATCTCCGAAAAACATCTCGTAAAAATCTCCCAGACGGAAGAAAAGTACAGAATCTGGATGCTCATTTTTTATTCCTTTATACTGCGTCATTAACGGTGTATCTTTTTTACTCAAACTACTCCACACTCCTATTGGATTCCTTTGCAAACTCTAAAATTTTTATCAACTCATCATAGGATGTAGCATGGTTTATTCCATTTTTTACGTCTGTGGCATATTTCAGCCCTTTCACATACCAGCAGAGATGCTTTCTCAGCTCAAAGGTAAAACTCTTTTCAGGGTTGTTTTCCCTGGCCAGTCTCACATGCTCTAAGGCTGTATCTATTCTCTCGTCTAAAGTTACTGGAGTTTTCACCTCTCCATATTCCAGAATTTCACGGATTTCACGGATAAGCCAAGGGTTTCCGCAGATTCCTCTAGCCAGCATTATCCCGTCCACACCTGAAAGTTTTATACGTTCCAGTGCATCTTGGGCAGTAAAAATATCTCCGTTTCCTATCACAGGGATAGATACCGCTTCTTTTACCTCCTTGATAAGGTTCCAGTCAGCTTTTCCAGAATAGAGCTGTTCCTTTGTT
The DNA here is from genome assembly GCA_051646055.1 of Fusobacteriaceae bacterium. GTDB lineage: Bacteria > Fusobacteriota > Fusobacteriia > Fusobacteriales > Fusobacteriaceae > JAGNZR01. The sequence continues at coordinate 9,622 of JBOFCM010000131.1, read as the reverse complement.
CTTCCGTGGACAGTTATATGGGTACATCCTGTTTCCTCTGCAATACGGGCTATCTCTATATGTTTTTTCTCTCCCTTTATTCCCACTCTTATCTTAACAGAGATAGTGGTTTCAGGGTGAAGCTCTCTACGCATAGCCAGAAGTATCTCACGAATATGGGCAGGATTCTCCAAAAGTGCAGCTCCGTAGCCATTTTTTGTTATTTTGGGCATAGGACATCCTGCATTGAGGTCAATATGTTTAACCCCCAGGGATTCTATATATTTTGCACTATATACTATCTTATCTATATCATTCCCAAAAATCTGTACAGCATCTCCAGGACGTATCTTCAAGAGCTGATTCAGGGTTTTATCATTCTTCATTTCCAGGGCATTTATGCTTACCATCTCTGTAAACATAAGGTCCGGTTTGTATTTAGAGAGTATCCCTCTAAATGTGTAATCTGTGACTCCAGCCATGGGAGCTATATATATCTTCATCTTTTCTTACCTCCACACTAGCGTAATATCTTCAAATTCTAACATATTTTGTGGATTTTTTCAACGGAATGGTTTTACAAGTTTTTTTTGTTGACAACTTTTAATGGGTATGATATACTTATTTGTAATTGCGCATGGATAAGGTCATCAGCAACCCTATTCAGCGATTTAATTTTATTTTTACTTATATACTCGGAGGTGTTAAAATGTACGCAGTTATTAAAACTGGTGGTAAACAGTACAAAGTTACAGTAGGTGAGGTATTAAGAGTTGAGAAGCTAAATGCTGAAGTTAACGGAACTGTTGAGTTAAACGAGGTTCTTTTAGTATCTAACAATGGAGAGGTTAAAGTTGGAACTCCTGTTGTTGAAGGTGCTAAAGTTGTAGCTACAGTTGTTGCTCAAGTTAAAGGTGACAAAGTTGTTAACTTCAAATACAAGCCAAAAACTGGATACCATAGAAAAAAAGGTCACAGACAATTACTGACTGAGATCAAAATCGATTCAATCAACGCTTAATTCTCAGAATTATGACGAAAATTGAAATTTTTAAAAAAAACGGTAGAATCGTGAGATATCGTTCTACTGGACATGCAGGATATGCAGATCACGGCGAGGATATACTCTGTGCTGCTATCTCAACCAATCTTCAATTTCCCTTGGCTGGAATGACTGAGATTTTAAATTTGGTTCCCAAATTTGAGATTGATGACGGATTTCTAGAAGTGGATCTGAGAGGACTGGATCTGAAAGGCAAGGATTGCGAAATCAATATCTTGCTGGAAAGCATGGCTCTTATGTTAAGAGAGTTAAAAAAGGAATATCCAAAATACTTAAAGCTTGTGGAGAAGGAGGAAAATTAGATGTTATTTACTTTAAATATACAACTGTTCGCTAAGAAAAAAGGACAAGGTTCTGTTAAGAACGGAAGAGATTCTAACCCTAAATACCTTGGTGTTAAGAAATATGACGGTGAGTTTGTTCTAGCTGGAAACATCATAGTTAGACAGAGAGGAACTCAGTTCATGCCTGGAAACAACATGGGAATGGGTAAAGATCATACTCTTTTCGCTCTAATTGATGGATACATCAAATTTGAGAGACACGGAAAAGATAAAAAGCAAGTTTCAGTTTACGTAGAGAAAGCTGGAAACTAATCGAAAGACGGGAAACCGTCTTTTTTTTATTCTTCATAAGTTTTAAAGGTTTTTTCATTTTTTCACAGTATAACTCTTTAGAAAATTTTTTATACTGGAAAATATCAGGAGGTCATTATGAGCATAACTAGCATAAAAGGCGAAGAGAGACTGCAAAATCTGGAAGCGAGGCTGGAGGAGCTGAAAGCAGAGTTCGCCCAGGCCGGAAAACTTTTAAAGGAAAAGAAAGAAGCTATCTACCTTAAAAAAACTCAGGAACTGGAAAAACTTATAAAAGATGTGGAAGATGAAATCAATGAGATGGTAATGAGATAGAATAATAAAGAGGAGAGCTCCTTTGGAGTTCTCCTCTTTCCTTTTAATATCTATTAATTTCTTATTTTCCGCAGCACTTCTTATATTTCTTTCCGCTTCCGCATGGACACGGATCGTTTCTTCCCACTTTCTGAGACTGTCTCTGAAGATTTCCAGCTATATACTGGTCCACAAGGGTAGTTTTCTCCTCCTCCTGCTCAAAAACAAGTTCAGGAAGAAGCTCCACCTCTTGAGAGATTCTCTTTATACCTCTGTAGATCTGAAATATATCTTTTTCAGTGAACTCACCACTAGGGTTTTTTCTCCACATCCCTATGTTTTCCCTCGTTATTATATCCTGCTCCCCTTCCAGGTCAGGAAGCTCACGGTCTACAACTTTTTTCAGATCTTTTATACCCTGTACCGAAGATGTTATAACCGCTGCAGTTCTCAGCCCTATAGGAAGCTCACGGTTGCAGATCAGGTTTTTTAGTATCGCTACCCCCTCATCTCTTGTCTCAGGATTTTCTTTCGTCATAACACAGAGGGTTTCCACTGCTACAGCCACTTTCTCAGCTGAATCCAGATTTTCCATTATATACTGGTTGAGCTCACCCATCTTTCCCTTTCCACATCTGCTCAAGGTAAACCAGAGATAGTTTCTCAGCTCTCCATAGATCTTTAGAAACATATATTCAGGAAACTGAAAAACTTTCATAATATGGTAAAAACTCTCGCTGCTTCTCAGCTCTCCCAAAAGAAACCCAAGATTTATAAGGTACTCTCTGTTTCTCTCTATTGTAGGTCTCGTTCTAGAAAGTAGGAGTTCCAGTTCTCCTCTCAGATGCTCTTCACAATTTTCAATTCCCAGTATATCTTTTATAATTTCTGACTCAGGAGTTACGCTCTCCTTTTTAAGTGCTTTTAAAAGCTGTTTTATCTCTTTCATATCTCCACACACCCCATTTTTTAAGTTTACAATAAATAATATTTTAATATATTTTTAAAAGAAAATCAAGAGTTTCTTGGTAAATATTGAATGGGCATACCTGTCTCAGGTGTGCTTTTTTGCAGAAATATTATTTTTTAATCTTTTCACGGTTATTTTTTTATTTTTTTAACCGCTAGTCTTTTTTTGGAATTTCAGCTATAATTTAATTAAAACAGTTGAATTTAAATACATTTTGATAGGAGGAAGAAGGAATGGATAGTAATTTAGACATCTATCTCTTTCATCGTGGAGAACATAGAAGAGCCTATGAATTTTTGGGAGCTCACCCAGAAGAGGGAGGAACTCTTTTCAGAGTCTGGGCTCCCAGGGGAAAATCTGTCCGGGTTGTAGGGGATTTTAACGGATGGAATCCAGATATTCACAGAATGAAAAAAATTAATAATGAAGGTATCTGGGAAATTTTTATACCTGATGTCAAGAAGGGAGACCTTTATAAATTTCGAATAGAAGATGAGTGGGGTAATCTGAACGAGAAAGCTGACCCCTATGCTTTCTATTCTCAGATGAGACCGGATACAGCTTCGGTTGTCCATGGTGTTCCACAATTTCAATGGAACGACAGGGGATGGATGAAAAAGCGGAACAAACACGAGAGCAGAAATGCCCCTGTAAATATCTATGAGGTGCATCTAGGCTCATGGCAGCGGAAGGATGATGGAAGTTTTATGAATTTCCGTGACCTGGCTCATAAGCTTTCTGAATATGTAAAATATATGAACTATACCCATATAGAGGTTATGCCTCTCAGCGAATATCCCCTGGATGATTCATGGGGCTACCAGATTACCGGGTACTATTCTGTGACCAGCCGTCACGGAACTCCTGAGGACTTTATGTATTTTGTAAATCATATGCATCAGGAGGGAATAGGAGTTATTATGGACTGGGTTCCTGGACATTTCTGCAAGGATGCCCACGGGCTCTACAGATTTGACGGGACTCCTACCTATGAATACCAGAATTCACAGTTGGGAGAGAATCCCCAGTGGGGAACGTGCAACTTCGACTTCTCCAGATATGAGGTCCTGAGTTTTCTCTTTTCCAATGCCCTTTACTGGTTTAGACATTTCCATATAGATGGAATCAGAATCGATGCAGTGGCCAATGTTCTCTATATGAATTTCGGAAAAGCTCATGACTTCGGGGTGAAAAATATCTACGGAGGAGATGAAAATCTCGAGGGAATCAGTTTCCTCAAGGCAGTGAACCACATTATACGGGAGGAGTTTCAGGATATTATGACTTTTGCTGAAGACTCTACGGCCTGGCCCTTTGTTACAAAGCCTGCCACCGAGGGAGGATTGGGATTCACATACAAATGGAACATGGGATGGATGAATGACACCCTTAAATATATGGAGGAGGATCCCCTCTACCGTATGTACCATCACAACAATCTGACCTTCTCCTTTATGTATGCCTTTGCAGAAAATTATACCCTGGCCCTCTCCCATGATGAGGTTGTCCACGGTAAAAAATCTCTGTTGAACAAGATGCCTGGAGGAGATCTTACCACTAAACTCAACAACCTGAGAGTCTACTCTGCATATATGATGGCTCATCCAGGAAAGAAGCTCAACTTTATGGGAAATGAGATTGCCCAGGGGTTAGAGTGGAGATTTTATGAGGGATTGGAATGGAGCGTCCTGAACAATCCTGAGAACAGAGGTTTTCACGACTATATCAGATCCCTGAACAGTTTCTATCTAGAGAATGAAGCTCTATGGGCTTTGGATGGCAGCTCTGGTGGGTTTCAGTGGGGTGATACAGTGAGAGAGGACAACACTCTTACTTTTGTAAGAAAAGGAAAGAAAAAAGGAGAGTTTTTAGTCTGCCTCTTCAATTTTGCCAACAGGGAGAAAAAATCCTGCAAAGTACCTGTACCTAGACTGGGAGTATATCACGAGGTCTTTAACAGTTCATCCCCTGAAAGTGCAAATCCAGGAGCTCTTCACCCTAAGAATGAGAGATATAACGAGATGGACTACCATCTTCTGGCAGATATTCCGCCCCTATCTGCACTTTTCTTTAAGGGAAAATTTAAGAGATAGTTTTTTTAGGAGGTTATTATATGAAAGTACTTTATGTGGCCAGCGAGGCTTTTCCATTTATTAAAGTGGGAGAGAGCGGGGATATCGCCGCTGCTCTTCCTAAATATATAAATAGAACAGGGGAGGCTGAGGTAAGGGTTATACTGCCTAACTTTTCACAGATAGACCCACTCTTCCGGAAGAATTTCAAAACTTTGGGAAGAGGAAGGTTAAAAATGGGAGCCAGGGAGATTGACTTCACCCTGGAACATCTGAAATACCTGGAAACCGATTACTATTTCATCTCCAGCGACACCTACTTCCACAGGGAAAATATCTATGGAGAGAGTGACGATGCAGAGAGATTTGCTTTTTTCTCCAAGGCTGTCCTGGAATCCCTGGATATTATCAAATTTCATCCTGATATTATCCACTGCAACAATATTGCATCTGCCCTGATACCTGTTTTTCTTCAAGAAAAAAAAGAGGAAAAAAGTAAGTTATCCAGTATAAAAACCCTGTTTACCCTTCATAGCCTAAAATATCAGGGGATTGTCAACAGAGATCTGCTCCAGGATATTTTGGATCTGAATCCCATGGAATATTTTCTGGAAGACAGCATGAAATACTATGACTCTATATCTTTTTTAAAGGGGGCCATAGTCTATTCAGATGCAATCAACACTGTAAGCAATACCTATCTAGACGAGATACTTACAGAGGAGAAGGGGATGGGTCTTGCGGGACTCTTTAGATTCCACAGAAAAAAAATAGTGGGAATAAGAAACGGAATTGACACTGAGATTTTCGATCCTAAAAAAGATAGCGAGATAGAGTTTAACTACGGCTACACCACTCTGGAAAAACGTAGAGAAAACAAGATCCAGCTCCAGAAGGAACTGGGACTCCATGAAAACAGTGAGATTCCTCTTATTGCAGTTATTGGCAAACTGGAGGAGGAGAAAGGGATGGAGCTCCTAAAGGAGAAGATGGATGCCCTTCTCTCAGAAAAAGTGGAGATAATTATTCTGGGAAGCGGGCTGGAGAAATATGAAGATTTCTTCGACTACTATGCCCATCTCTATCCGGACAAGGTCTATACCCAGGAGTTCAGAAATGATTTTCTGACCAAAAAAATACTTTCAGGGACCGATATAATACTTACCCCATCCCACACAGAGCCCTGCGGGCTGATACAGATGCTGGCACTGAGATATGGAGCTATCCCTGTGGCAAGGGTGACAGGAGGTATAGGGGAGACCCTAAACATGGACAACAGCTTCCTCTTCCATGAGTATTCGGGAGAAGAGATGCTCCACGCTGTCCAAAATGCTCTCCACTGCTATCACAATGATCGTGCAGGTTGGATGAAAAAGATAGAAAAGGGGATGAGAGCCCGTAACTCTTGGGGCACTCCAGCAAAAAAATATTTAGCACTCTACAAAAAATTATTAAAAAAATAACACTGTAAAAATAGGGGGTACAAGCATGAAAAAAGAGATTTTAGCCATGATTCTTGCCGGGGGGCAGGGAAGCAGACTTTATTCTCTCACTGAAAAAATTGCCAAACCAGCAGTTCCTTTCGGAGGAAGATTCAGAATCATCGATTTTACCATAAGTAACTGCACAAACTCAGGGATTGACACTGTGGGAGTTCTTACTCAATACGAACCACATATCCTGAACAGACATATAGGAGATGGAGCACCGTGGGATCTCAATAGAAAAAACGGAGGGGTTACAGTGCTTCAGCCCCACACTACAATCCAGGGAGGAAACTGGTTTGTAGGAACTGCCGATGCTATATTTAAAAATATTCCTTATATAGACGAGTATGATCCTGAATATATCCTGATTCTCTCTGGAGACCATATATATAAGATGGATTATGCTGCTATGCTCCGTTTCCACAAGAAAAACAATGCCGAGGCTACAATCTCTGTATTGAAGGTTCCTATGGAAGAGGCTTCCAGATTCGGAATAATGAATACCAATGAGGATTTTTCAGTTTATGAATTCGATGAGAAACCGGCCCAACCTAAGAGCGACCTGGCTTCCATGGGTATCTATATCTTCAACTGGCAGACTCTGAGAGCAATGCTTATAGAGGACTCTAAGGATGAGAAATCTGAGCATGACTTCGGAAAAAATATTATCCCTAAGTATCTGGAAGAGAAGCACAGAGTTTTCGCTTACCCTTTCAAAGGCTACTGGAAAGATGTGGGAACTATCAAGAGTCTGTGGGAAGCCAATATGGACCTGATTTCAGATGACAATGCTCTGGATCTTTTCGACGAAAAGTGGAAAATCTATACCCGTATGGAGAGCTACCCTCCACAGTATCTAGCACCCACTGCAAAGGTTTCCAACTCTCTTATAGATGAAGGTTGTGAGATTCAGGGAGAGGTACGGAACTCAGTTATCTTCTCTGGAGTTAAAATAGGAAAAAACAGTAAGGTAATCGATTCTGTAATCATGAAAAACAGCGTAATTGAAGATGATGTGGTGGTAGAAAAACTGATCCTTGCCAATGACGTAAGAATAAAAAAAGGTACTAAACTGCAAAGGGAAGAAAACATACAGGTTATCCCTTCTGGAGAGATAGTTGGAGGTGGAGATAACGATGCTAAATAATTACATGGCCCTTATACTTTTAGAAAATCCCCTGGATGATATGAAATCCCTTATAAAGCATAGAAATCATGCCAGTCTTCCCCTGGGAGGCCGTTACAGACTGATAGATTTCCATCTTTCCAACACTGTAAACTGCGGAATAACCAATGTGGGAATCATAGGAGACCTGAAAAACAGTTCATCCCTTACAGACCACGTAAATACAGGAGCTTCATGGGATCTGGACAGAAAAAACGGCGGAATCTTCTTCCTGGCAAAATATAACAGCAACCAGACAGATTCTAGAATCCGTGATTTTGAGACAAATCTCAACTATTTTCACCGTAGCAAACAGAAAAATGTTCTTATCATGTCCACAGATATGATATACAACATGGATTTCAGAAAGGTATTCGAAGAGCACGAAAGCGACGGCAGAGAGCTCACAGTGGTATATAAACACGTAGAGAATATAGGAGAAAAATTCTATCAGGCTGCCACTGTCAATCTGGATGAGGAGGGAAATGTAACCGGAATGGGAACCAACCTTCTTTTCAGTAAGGAGCAGAACATCTCTCTGGGAGCCTTTGTAATCAGTAAAAACCTTCTTATCAAGCTCATGGGAAAACAGATTGAGAGAAATGAGTATGGATGTCTGAAGGAGCTCATAACCAGAAATATCCCCAATATTCAGAGCAAAGGCTATGAATATACAGGATATGTAGCTCAGATAAAATCCATAAAGGATTACTATGATTTCAATATGGATCTGCTTTTCCACCCTATTACAGATGCTCTTTTCAAACCTGAGCACCCTATATACACTAAGAGAATGGACACTCCTCCTACTCTCTTCAAGAGAAACTGCTCTGTGGAGAATTCACTGATTTCCAACGGTTGCCAGATTATGGGTACTGTCCGAAACTCAGTTATAGGAAGAAGGGTAGTTGTGGAAAAGGGAGCTATCGTAGAGAACTGCGTAATTATGCAGAACTGCGTAATCAAAGCGGGAGCCCACCTGAGATCCCTTATAGTGGACAAGGGAAATACCATTGTGGAAGGTCTTCAGCTGAACTCTTCCCCTGCTTATCCCCTGGTTATAGAGAAAAACTCAGGTCTGAACAAAAATCTTTGGGATACCATGATCAGAGGTGACAAGTATGAGTAGACCTCTCCAAATTCTCCTGGCTGCTTCCGAGGCCTATCCTTTTATAAAAACAGGAGGACTTGCAGATGTAGCCTATGCCCTGCCTAAGGCGCTAAAAAAACTGGGAGCAGATGTGAGGGTTATACTCCCGAAATATATCCAGATCCCTTGGGAGTTCAGAAAAGATATGAAACATCTAGGTCACAAGTTTATAAAACTTGCCTGGCGGGATGAGTACCTGGGAATAGAGGAGTACAACTACCAGGGAATAATCTATTACTTTGTGGACAATGAAAAATATTTTTCCAGAACCAGTCTCTATGGAGAGATGGATGACTGCGAGAGATTCGGATTTTTCTCCAAGGCTGTCCTAGAGAGCATCTCTCTCACAGGATTCAAGCCGGACATCATCCACTGCAACGACTGGCACACAGGTATGGTTCCTCTCTTTCTGGCAGATGCCAAGAGATATGCCCCTCTGCCTATAAAAACTCTTTTCACCATCCACAATCTGAGATTCCAGGGAGTTTTCCCCTATGAGAATCTTATCTGGACACTAGGACTGGATCCCAAGCTCTATTTCCATGATGAGGGAATAAAGTTTCACCACGAGATCTCTTTTATGAAGGCTGGAGCAAACTACTGTGACTTTATCACCACAGTGAGCCAGACCTACTCCCAGGAGATCAAGACCCCTTTCTACGGTGAGGGACTCCATGGGCTTTTCCAGCACCATAGCCAGAAACTGGTAGGAATAGTAAACGGAGTGGACTATGATCTTTTCACTCCTGAAAATGACAGGGAGATAAAATTCCAGTATTCAGAGAGAAAACTGGAGGGAAAGGCCCTGAACAAAAAATATCTTCAGGAAAAAATGGGACTGGAGAT
>JBOFCM010000130.1:0-1160 GCA_051646055.1 Fusobacteriaceae bacterium | reverse complement strand
ATCTTTCCTCCAAAAATTGAGGCATAGTTGTAAATCCTCTCTTTAGATAGTTGGGTAAAAAGAACATCGCTAGAGCCACCGTTGCTATCGCTGCTGTAGATTCCCAAGCCATTCCAGTAATATTTCTGCTGTATGCCTGTCCGCTCAAACCAACCATCTGCTCGGCCGAGATATTTGTAAGAAGCATGGATCCGGCTATAACAATTCCTGAAAGACCTCTTCCTGCTAAAAAATAACCGTCTGCAGTATCCAACTTTTCACTTTTTGTTTTCCACCAAGAAATAATAGCTACCATTGCCGTAAAAAATATAAACGAAATTGCTGTCATATTCAATTTTAAACCACTCCTTTTTTCTAAGCCTAAATATTTCCCCTAAAATTTATCCCTGATAGTTTAATTGTAAATTCTCACCTTTGATACCCAAGAAAGCTCCCTTTGCTATTAAATCTTGTTTATCTTCATGTACAATAAGCCATTTATTTCTTTTAAAAAGATATTGATCTTCTGAAATCAATATCTTTTTCTCATCTAGACTGATCTCTTCATTGGTTCCTTTAGGTAAAATAACTATGCATTTGAACCCTTCTTCCTGCACTTTGCATGGGGCAAAGTGCATGGTTGTCTGATAGATCTCTACTGCTGCACCCTTAGGCAGATAAAAAGCTTTTACTTTAGAACTGTGAAACTCCCCATTTTCAATCTCTGTAGTTTTAGCTAAAAGAAGTACTAGATCTGTGACCGCAACATTTATTTCGCTTCCTTTATGGTATTCCAGTCCATTTAAGGAATTATTTTTTCCATTGCAATATCCTATCTGAGCTTCCATTCCTCCGTAAAAACTCACCTCCATAATCTCCCTTAGATTATCTATTTTTTCCAGGTCAGATACAGAACCGTGATAGATGTTCCCCTTTTCTGGAACTGCTGTATTTTCATCAGCATACTCCACTAACTTTGAAAAATCGTATCCTGACAGAACTTTTCCGTATTCAGAAAATTCTTTGTCTCGATATGAATAGATTTGAAAGATATTCATATCATTTAATTTTTTTAACATTTTTCCCCCTAAAACCTAATATCTGCATACTTCAATGTTTAAAAGTTCCCCTAAAACTTCTAATTCTTGAACTATATCTCCATAAACTACTACAAAATGAGG
>JBOFCM010000129.1:0-64989 GCA_051646055.1 Fusobacteriaceae bacterium | reverse complement strand
ATTTATCTCTTGCACATCTATCTTCATATCATAAAGCTTTTCTAGTTTATCTTTTTGAACTATATTTTTTGTCTCGTCCATGTACTTGATTTTTCCATTCTTCATGGCCACTATATAATCTGAGTAGACTGATGTAAAGTTTATATCGTGCATAACTAAGACTACAGTTTTATTCAGATCATCCACCATTTTTCTTAAACTTTTCATCATATGTACCGAATTTTTCATATCCAAATTATTTAATGGCTCATCCAGTAGAATATATTCTGTATCCTGAGCAATTGTCATGGCAATATAGGCTCTCTGCCTCTGTCCACCGCTTAGCTCATCCAGATATCTGTTTTGGAATTCTTCTAGATCCATATATTTTATGGCCTTATCTATGATTTTTCTATCCTCTTTTTGGAGCTTACCTGGATTATGAGGAAATCTTCCAAAGGAAACTAGCTCATAAACAGTCAGTTTCATATTGGTGCTGTTCTCCTGTTTCAATATTGCAAGTGTTTTAGAGAGCTCTTTTTTATCCCAAAGCTCTATATTTTTATCATTCACTTTCACATCTCCGGAATTCGCCTTTAAAAGTCTGCTCATTATAGATAGAAGCGTACTCTTTCCCGCTCCGTTTGGTCCTATTATCGAAGTAATTTTTCCTTGAGGAATTTCAAGAGAAACATTATCCACCACAATACGCTCCCCATATTTTTTATTTATACCTGATACTTTTATCATGCCACTCTCCTCTCCTTTAAAATCATATACATCAGATAGCTTCCCCCCAAGAGGTTTATTACTATGCTGACAGGAAAACTGTTACTGAAAATTTTCTCCACCAAAAACTGCCCTAGAAGAAGCAGGATTATACTCAAAACTACACTTCCAAAAAGAATATATCTGTGCATATATGTGGGAAAAATTTCCTTAGCTAGATTTACAGTAAGAAGTCCCAAAAATGTTATTGGACCTACCAAAGCCGTAGAAACCGAAACTAAAATTCCGATAGTTATAAAAAATTTTCTGAGAAGCTTGTTATAATCTAATCCTAAATTTATAGAATTTTCATATCCCAACGCCAAAACATCTAGATTTCTGAAATCATTTTTAATAAAATATATTACAACTAAAATAATAGCATAGGCCAGGAGCAAAAGATTCATTTCAACTTTTGAGTAACTGGCGTATATAAGATTCTGTAAAATCAAAAAATCTTCTGGATTAAGAAAAACCTGCATGGCATTGGAGAGTGACTCTAGAAAAGTTCCTCCTACCATCCCTATAAGTATGAGATAAAGTATTTTTGGTTTCTCTCCCCTAAAAAAAGCTTTTTGAAGTACCAGTGTTAGTCCCACCATACAAAAAGTTGAAAAGATAAATCTTACAAAACTTCCATTGAACTCTTTGGGTATATATTTAAAGAAAAATATTATAGCCGTCTGCAAGAAAATATACAGAGAGTCCAGACCCATTATACTGGGGGTCAAAATTCTGCTTCTAGTTATTGTCTGAAAAATCACTGTGGATATACCTATACAGCTCCCGCTTAAAATAATAGCGAAAATCTTTCCCCCTCTGAGAGTCAGTAGAAATTTTCCATTGCTTCCATTTACTCCCCAAAATAGCATACATAGTATAACCACTCCCATAAATAGGGTTAGATTCAGTAAATTTTTTTCTATCTCTTTGTATTTATGATTCATGTTTCATCCTCCTGAAAATAAGAGTTAAAAATATTCCGCTCCCGATAACTCCTGTAATAAGCCCGATTGGAATCTCATAGGGATATATCAGAACCCTTCCTAAGATATCACAACTCAAAAGAAATATTGCTCCTATAACTCCTGTGGTCATAAGTGTTTTAGAGAGGTTATCTCCATAAAAAATGGAAACTATATTTGGGATGATAAGACCTAAAAAAGGTATTCCCCCCACAGTTATCATTATAAGAGATGAAATCACACAGACTATTCCCATCCCTAAATTTACTATTAAGTTATAATTTATACCCAGATTTCTGGCAAAGTCCTCCCCCATTCCCGAAAGAGTAAACTGTTTAGAATATATAAATGCTACTACTATCAAAGGAATCAAAATGTAAAGAAGTTCATAATTTCCTTTTAAAATTCCAGAAAAATCTCCAAACATCCACGCCACTATACTCTGAATCATATCTCCCTTATATGCAAAGAGAGTAGTCAGAGAACTCAGTATTCCTCCAATCATGATACCCATAAGAGGAACTAAAGCACTGTTCTCTCCTCTTATTTTTTTTATACTGGCTAGAAAGATAAAAGTTCCCGCCAATGAAAAAATAGTTGCTACTAACATTTTTACCATAAGGGATTCTCCTGGAAAAAACAGTAGAGCTATCAATATTCCCAGTTTAGAGGAATCTGCAGTTCCTGCTGTGGTGGGTGAAACAAATTTATTCCGAGTAAGCTGCTGCATTATCAGTCCACAGATACTCATCCCAAATCCTGTCGCTATTATGCTCATAGTCCTTGGAATTCTGCTCAGCACAATAATGTTGAAACTGTGGCTTCCTGAATTTAGAAGCTCATTTATATCAATATTTGCTACTCCTATCATAGTTGAAGCTATTGTTAAAATTAAAAATATAAAAAATAGAACCACAAAGTAACCTCCGGTCAATTATTTTGAATTACAAAATATATTATAAATCAATTCCTTGTTACTGTCAATATAAAGTTAGCTTTCAATTTTCCGAAAAAAAAAGAAGAGAAAACTAAAAAGTTTTCTCTTCCCATTGAAGTTCTTTCTGAATTTCCACAACTTTATCATAACCCATCTCAGGATGGATAGTTTCCTTATGTGAAATCGTAATTGTAGACATTGTTATTGCAAATTTCAGACTTTCAATAAGAGAAAGTCCATGGCTATATCCATATCCCAATCCTGCAACAAAAGAGTCCCCTGCACCTGTTACATTTCTTACAGTTACATTTTTTGCTTTTACTCTTCCTGATGTCTCCTTGTTCATATAGAATATTCCATCTTCATCCAAGCTTATAAATACATTTTCTATTCCCAGATCTAAAAGATTTTTTCCTGCACGTTTTAGATCCTCTTCGTTCTCTATTTTAAACCCGACCATAACCTCTGCTTCCAATCTGTTAGGCTTAATAGTGTGGAAGTATTTCAGCAGGTGTCTAACACCGTAAGCTTTTGAACATGAGATTGGATCCAGTATAAACTTTGTTTTTCCGTAAAAAGTTGTCAGTATATATTCTAAAGTTTTTGGATCGTCTGCATCTAAGAATGTATATTCAGCACCTTGGAACATCTCTTTTTTAGAGTAGATAAACTCCTCAGTCATGGCTTCTATTACCGACATATCCGCTACGGCAGAAACCATCTCTCCCTCTTCATTGAGTATCGCCATATAAGTCGGTGTTGCTCTGTCCTTTATTATCATGGACTCAGACATATCATAGCCAACCTCTTTCGAATGAGACAGCATAGATCTACCAATCTCATCATCTCCAAGTATAGATATAAATTTTACATCTACTCCTACCCTGGCCATATTTTCAGCTATATTTCTCGAAACTCCTCCAAAAGAGATCTTTACCGTCCCCGGGATAGAGTCTGATTGTTTATATCTATTTCCACAAAACCCAAAAATATCAACTACCGATGAACCGAACACAAGAATATAAGACATACCAATCCTCCATAAATTATTATTCGATATTATAACATATTTTTTAAAGTTTTGCACTAAAATTTAACGCATGAATATTATTATAAAGGGAAGAAATCCTATACTTATGAGGGTAGATACCAGGGAACATTTTGAAGCTATCTCTGGTTCTTTCCTGTATTTTATAGCATAAGCTATAACCACAGAAGCGGCAGGTGTGCTCAGCATTATCATTGCTACTCTGAGAGCAAGAGGGGAAAGTGGGAAAAATCCACCTCTAGAAAGATTATTAATTATAAAATAAAATAACACTGGAATCAGAATAACTTTCACCAGAGAATAGTACCATGCATCCACACTTGTTAGGCTCTCTTTAAAAGAACTTTCTGACAGTTTTAGCCCTGTAGCCAACCATGCCAAAGGTGAACAGAGTCCCGCAAGATAAGATAGGGGCTTAAAAATCCAGAACATCGTTTTATCTATTCTGAACATAGAGTAGCTTCTCTCACCTATGATAACTTGGGGCATCAGATCCTGAAAAGCCCAGAATCCCATACTTATAAAAGTGATTATTATGACGGGATTGAGAAATATCCCTAGAAGGTTTTCTTTTCTTATATGAATGTCCGCCATCTTAGCATATCCGTAGCTGTATAAAAAAACTCTATAAGCTATACAGTAGATAGAAGCATAGACTATCCCGGTATCTCCATAGAGAGCCTGGGCTATAGGAATTCCAAAAACTGTCACACCACCGAAGGCAGTCAGTATCTCCAAAGTCGTCTTTTTCTCTTTTCCATGTCTGAAAAAGAAAACTCCTACCGCCCCCATAAGGAGAAGGTGAATCACAAAACTCCAGATAAGAAGATTGAAGCCCTCTTCCAATATTTCTCTGTTGAAATCCTGAAGAAAAGCCGTGACACATAGTGCTGGAATAGACAGGGTCAAAACTATATTGCTCAATACCCCAGCTGCATCTTTTTTCAAAATCTCTTTTTTCCCCGCATATATTCCCAGACATATTAGGAACAGGGATGAAGAAACCACTCCCACAAGGCCTCTGTTCTGCAAAATTTTATCTGTTATCTCTATTAAATCTCTCATTTTTCCTACTTTCTAAAGGTCTCTATTAAAAATAGCGGAAGAGAGATCTCTATAGGTAACTCTCCGCTCTTGTGATTATATTCTATCTCTCCTATTTTCTTCAAGGCTTTTTCCAGTTCCTGAAGAGTATAAAATTTACAAAATTTGAATTTCAGAAAAATCGGATACGCAGCTAGAGGTCTCCATGAATAAGAATTCAGAAACCTCTCTTTTATTTTTTCATAGGGTGCTCCCTTAAAATCATTGTAGCTCATATTCAGACTGATCTCTCTGCTCTCTTCTAAAAGTTTGATCTTATACATACTCAAAAACTCTTCAAAAATTCCTGATAAAACAGAAAAATATTCTTTCTCCTGCTCGAGATATCCCAATACCTCTTTAGGCTCTCTTTTTTCAATCATTGTTTCCAATATTTTTTTAGATTTATATTCACGGCTTTGGGAGAGAATATCTCTCACCAGTTCCAAAGAATAATCTCTTCCGCCCAAAAAACTTTTTATTTTCTCTATCTCATTTCGAAGTTTGAATATCTCCTCACCGACTATATCGATGAGCTGTTCAGCTTCCCTTTCACCGATATTGAGCTCTCTGGAAGCATAAAAAATTGAACTTTTAAGCTGATTTTCTTTTCTCTGACAGATAACTACCCCTATTTTTTCAAAACCTTTTACTAGTTTATCTTTTTTCTTTTTCTCATCTCCCAGTTCATCCACTCTTCTCCCAAACTCATCTGTCTCCTCCTCATAGGAAAAAACTATCTCTTTTGTTGCAAGATTTAAACTGTTAAGTATCTTGAGAACTCTCTCTCTGTCAGCGTGCTTCAATCTTTCAAATCTCTTTACAAGAAGTTGTTCTTTTGAGGCAAACATAGAATTTTGCGATACAGATTCAATAAAACTTTCAATCTCTCCGATAGAACAATCAAAAGTTTTTTTTGAAATCCCAGGATTCTTACCTCCTATCTCTTCCAGTATCTCATCTGTTTTCAGATAGAGAGGTGCTCCGTCTCCATATATAAAATAAAGCATCTAAGCTCCCCCTTTAAAATATGGCTTCATAAGATCATAAAACATAGGCTCTATACCTGCAAATTTTATAAGTCCAAGGCACTGCTCCTGTTTTTTATTGAAATTTTTCTCCACACTTTTATCCCTTATAGCTTTTATAAGAAGATTTTTTGGCGTGTGCTCAGTATCTATAAACTCCATAACTGTACTACGATATCCGCACATCTCTAGAACTCCTGCCCTGAAACTCTCTGTAAGAAGAGAACTGAATTTTTCTTGAAGTATGCCATGCTCCAAAAGTAGGGGTAGAGATTCCTCCATAGGACTCTTTTTCACCTTGGAAAGTTTCTGGTTGAACTCTTTATGACAGCACGGGACAGCCAGTATAGCTTTGGCATTCATTTCCAGACCTTTCTGAAGTGCATAGTCTGTGGCATTATTACAGGCATGAAGAGAAAATACCAGATCCACACTCTCCAGCTCATTAAAATCTTTTATATCTCCATAGATAAATTTCATATCCTGGAATCCATATTTTTCTGCCAGTCCTGCACAATGCTTCATAACATCTTTTTTCAGATCCAGTCCTACCACCAGTACATCCATCTCTCTTATAAATTTCAGATAGTAATATAGAACAAAAGTCAGATAGGATTTTCCGCTTCCGAAGTCCACAACTTTTATTTTGTCTCCTAAACTGTTTTTCTCTTTGAGTTCATCTATCACATCTCTTATAAATTCTAGGTATCTGTTTATCTGTCTGAATTTGCTATAGGAATTTTTCAGAACTTTTCCATCTCCATCCATGATTCCAAGATCTTGAAGAAAAGGGACAGGATTCCCTTCTGGGATAATATATTTTTTATCTCTGTTATGTTTTTTTATTTCCAAAGTCCCTTCCTGAGAAATATTTTTTTTCTTCACATGAAGTTTTTTTCCATTGTTGATAATGGCAAGTTCCACTTCTGCAGAGAAAATATTTATATTTTTAAAATTTTCTCCCATTTCCAATATATATTGAAAAACTTCCCTCTCCTCCATATTTCTATGATAGGCTTTTCTCTCCTTAAACTCCTCTACCTGATAAAAAATTTTCTCCTTTATCAATATAGGCTTTATATTAAGTTTTTCTATATCACCTTTCAAAGCTGATGAAAAAACTGATTTTCTAAATTTTTTATCCTCTAGAGATTTCTTTATTATCTCTATTATCTCATTGTTAAAAATAGACATCTCTCTCCTCTCCTAATATACAATTACATCAAATATATCTTTTTTTCTAAAAGGAGATGACATTCTCTCCTTTATTTTTTCCCAGAGCTCTCTAAATTTTTCTGTCTCCATATTTTCTAAAACCAATATTATCTCATCTCTATATATGATATTTTTATTGGATTTTTTCAATCCTTCCACTAGCCAGCTTCTTATATCTCCAAAATTTTGAGAATCTATCTGGCAACAACTGTAATATGAAGCTAATAGATCATTGGAAAATCCTTTCTCGTTATAAATTGCCATCCTGAGAGAGCTGGCCATATAATCTGGATTCAATTCAGAAGAAAACATCTCTTCCTCCCCTCTCTCTTTGAGATATGGGATAAATACATCTTCAAAATGATAATTTACAGCCGCTTTTTTTATGGAAAACAGAGATTTTACCACACTGGACTCTCTTTTTTTTCCAGTTTTTTTCAGATCCACATGATTAATATCTCCAACATGGTTGAATATTATGTTGGTCAGATCTTCAGAGTGTCCGAAATTTTTTATATTTTCTCCATAGATACTATTTTCCTGTATATTTTTTATAAATTGTTTTCCCTGTAATATCTTTTCTAGAATCTCCTTATCTCTAAAAAACTGAGAAACAAAGCTCTCTAGAAACTCTTTTCTAGCATCGGTATTGAGGTATATTTTTCTTATCAGACCTTCCAATATCATTTTCACACGACTATTTTTTTCCAGAAGTGAGATAAACTCCTCCTCTTCATCTGGATTATACTCATTGAGCATATTTAGATACTCATCTCTTATAGGACGCA
The DNA here is from genome assembly GCA_051646055.1 of Fusobacteriaceae bacterium. Classification (GTDB taxonomy): domain Bacteria; phylum Fusobacteriota; class Fusobacteriia; order Fusobacteriales; family Fusobacteriaceae; genus JAGNZR01. Next base: position 57,178 of record JBOFCM010000129.1, on the reverse strand, counting down.
ATACCTCTACCATTTTTTTTGAACAGTTCAGCTTTGTGAGGAGAATTTCATCAAAATCTATAAAATCCTGCATCTGGATAACTCCCCCCCGATTTATTCCTACCGCATTCCATGTAGATGTAACAGGAATTTTTCCATGAGTCTTGTGGCAGTAAAGAGCCGCAAACTGTGCCAGCCCTCCTCCTAGAGAGTGTCCTGTTATAGCCAGATTTTCTATGGGAATATCTAATTTTTTTATATGATAATCCACTACATAGGCCGCATCATTGAACTGCTTAGGACGTTTTCCTATTCCCAGGGCAAAATTATTTTCTACAAAGTCCTTATAGGCTTCTTCTATGGGATAGGTCTCACTTCCCCTGTAAGCTATTATAACCTTCTCTTCCTTCTGAAAAGACACTGAATAAAATCCTGTCTTGTCATTCCGGCTAAAGATAGATTTTGAAAGTGCCCTTCTGTTTTCAATATGAAGAACTTTCCATCCCTTTAAATCCTCTCTGAAAAAATCCAAAGTTATATCCAGATTTTCCCCCTTCAGTATTTTCATGTTTTCATTTTCATCAGGTTTAATATCTCTATTTTTCAATATCTCTAGCAGCTCTTTTTCCAAATGTTTTTTCTCAAAATTTAGATAAGCCAACATGCTCATTATTAAAAACTCTCTTTCAGACAGTCTCATACCTCTTCCCCTTTCTTAAAAACCTATTATTTTCAGAGCTATATATGTGACTCCCGATCCAAGCATTGCCCCCAAAATAGTTTCTTTTACTGTATGAATCTTTCCTTCAACTCTAGACTGCATCACCAATATTAGGAGTATGAGTGCAAGAAAAAAAACTTTAGAATCCTGGGTTAAAAAAGCCACAGCTGTAAAAGCTGAAGCTCCCAGGGCACTATGACCGCTTGGGAGCCCTCCTCTCAAATATGAACCTTTTTTGTAGTAAGATTTTATCAAGATTACAAGTACAACCACAATTATTAAAATGAGCATAAGAGTATTCTGAAATGAATTTCTCAGGTTGAAAAACAGGTTATTCATATAAAAAGCTATTCTTCTAGAAAAAATTATATATCCCACAAAAAGAGCATTGAGTCCAGTTACCAGTACCGCTCCTGCAGCTATATCTTTGGCCCTCTTGGCCAGAGGATGATACTCCTCAGTGACCATATCTACCACAGCTTCTACTGCACTATTTAATAATTCTGCCAACCATACTAGGGTTATGCATAGTCCTAGGGCCAGCATCTCATACCTTGTTATATCCGAAAAAATACAGACCATAATAGCAATAACCGTTACAAATCCATGAAATTTCATATGTCTTTCGCTTCTTATAGCTTCAAAAATACCGTCTATGGCATAATTAAAGCTCTGAATGATATCATATTCCTCTCCCGTAACTCTATTCCTCTTCATGGCAGTCCCTTCCGTAACCGAATTTTTCCAGTATCTCTTCCTCTCTTGCCCTCATCTCCTCCTTATCTTCTGCCTCTATATGGTCGTATCCCATAAGATGAAGAAGTCCATGGGTCAGCACATAATAAAACTCTCTTGTTACTGTGTGATTATATTCAGAAGCCTGTTCTGCCACACGGTCTATGGAGATTACTATATCCCCCAATGTATCATAGGGCCCTATATCAAAATCCTCTGTTTCATGATAGGCAAAAGATATTACATCTGTAGGGGAATCTTTTCCTCTATAATCTCTGTTTATCTCCTGAATTCTCTCGTTATCCACCACAGCTACAGAGACATATACAGGCTTTTCCGGAGTGAATTCATCACTTATCACTTCTTCTATATATTTAGATATTTTTTCCTCATTTAAAAGTTTTTCATATCCATCAACTTCAATGGATAGGTCTAATACTAACTCCATGTTTTCCTCCTATTTTTGTCCTGGATATTTCATTCTTGCATGGTGCATGGATACCAGGGTATTTACAAAACTGTTTTTTATCTGCTCTATCTCTCGGAAAGTAAGATCCGCTTCTGAAAGCTGAGCATCCTCTATTTTAGAATTTATTATCTTTTCAACCATAGCCTCAATTGTAACCTGAGTCTTTTCATCCATGGAACGGACTGCTGCCTCTATGGAATCTGCCAGCATTATAATCGCTGACTCTTTGGTTCTTGGTTTTGGACCTGTATATTTAAAGTCCTCTTTTTTACTGTTGGGATCAATTTTTCTAGCTTTATTAAAAAAATATGCCAGAAGAGTTGTCCCCTGATGTTCACACATTATATCCCTTATCTCTTTAGGGATTTTATATTTTTTCCCTAGTTCCACTCCATCCTTTGTGTGGGATTTTATTATGAGATTACTCATAAATGGAGATATAGCATCATGAGGATTTTTTTCATTATATTGATTCTCTACAAAAAATTTAGGCCTTTTAAGTTTTCCTATATCATGATAGTATGCTGCTACTCTTGTAAAAACTGAATCTGCTCCTATATTCTCTGCGGCACTTTCAGAAAGTGTAGCTACCATTATGCTGTGCTGGAAAGTTCCCGGAGCCTCCATAGATAGTCTCTTCAATACAGGATTAGAGAGATCTCCAAGTTCAAGGAGCCTGAAAATATTCAGGAGATTGAAGGTTCTCTCAAAATAAGGGATAAAAGCCAGAGTCAGCATCCCTGACAGCACTCCCGAAACAAGTATCTCTGAACTTTTTAACACCAGAGTAGAGGGATCATCCTTTGAAAATATCGCCAAAAGCATAAAAATCATAACTTTTATTATAGCAATCTTTATTCCTATGTTCAAGACCTCAGATCTGGTTCTTATCTTTTTTACCAGATACATGGAATACATTATTGTCAGCAGATTTATTATAAAGAATTTAGAATTAAAATCTATCATGGGCAGAAGAAGTCCCATCTGAAATATAAGCAGTACAAAGGTATAATTTCCATTGGTCAGAATGAGTAGCAGAAATAGTACAGCATCGAAGGGAACCAGAAAAATATGTTCACTTCCTATAAACCTATACATGGCAAACATGGTCCCTATTATCAGAAGACTGCTCCGATATATATTTTTATTCAGTATCTCTTTTTTTAGGGTGATTTTGCTTAACATGAAAAACAGAGTGGATACTATAGTCAAATATATCACATTTAAAACCATCATGAAAACATTCTTTTTAAAGGAATATATCCCTGCAGCTTCCATAAGTTTTATCTTAGAATCCGTAAGTAGTTCACCTTTTTCAGCAATGAGGTCTCCACCTTTTATCATTACAAGCTGGTCCCCTATCTGGTTCACCTTTTCCTTAAGAGAATTTTTTGTTTTTTCCATATCATAGATATAATTGGGAACTATAAATAGTCTTACCAGATCCATATCTAAATTTCCCAACTTCTCTATTTTTGTCCTTGCAGCTTCCGGAATCTCTATCTTTTCATTTTCTTTAAATATTCCCTCTTTATATGCCGTTTCTATTATCTCTCTTATATTTTTTCTTCTTTTTTCCAACTCTTTTTTTGAAAGAGAGACAAAATCAGCTGAAAGCTGAAGGGGAATGGCTATTCCAGATTCTTTTTCAAAAGCCTGATTGTTAAAGGCGATTTTCTTCTCACGAGCCGTTTCTATTTTCTGGAAAAAATTTTCAAAGCTCTCTAGATAATATTTTTCGGCATTGGCAACAAAAAGATACTCTTTTCCAGATGTTAAGATGAGTCCCTCTATTATCCTATTTTTGGCATTCTCATCCCGATATACAATGTCTCTGGGAGCATAAAGATCCATTTTAACAACATCTCCAGCCTTATAGTTCTCACTTCCCAAAAAATTACTGGCCTGTTTGCTGAGAACAAAAAAACAGGCAATTATAATAAAATAAAATATTTTTTCTCTAAAAATAGTTTCACTGGAATAGATTTCCGGATCGTCCCAGTTTTTTCTCTCTACCCCGAGAGATATCTGAAAACCGAAAATATCTATTTTTTTCATTTCAATTTCACTCCCCCTGCTATCTTTTTAATGAGATTATTTTTTTCTATATATTCTATTTTTTCAGTGGGTATCGCTTCTCTAAAAAACTCCCCATATTTTTTCGTTATAACTCTGTTATCCAGTATAGTTATATTTCCTTTATCACTTTTACTTCTTACCAGTCTTCCTATTCCCTGTTTGAACTTTATCACTGCTTCTGGAATCTGATACTCTGTAAATGAGTTTCTTCCCTGCTGAGTGAGATTTTCTATTATAGCTTCAGTTATGGGATCATTGGGTACCTTAAAAGGCAGTTTTACTATTACCACCGAGCTAAGTTTTTCCCCTCTGATATCCACTCCTTCCCAAAAGGAATCCGTCCCTAGAAGGACAGGTTTATCAGCTTTTTTATACATCTCCACCAGATGGGTACGAGGCGCAGTTCCATGAACAAAAAAATCTATTCCTTGAGCTTCCAGCTCATCACGGATGGAGTAATATATGAAGTTTAGGGCTGAATATGCTGTAAAAAGTACAAAACACCTTCCCTGACTGGCTGAAAGGAAACCTGCCAGAAAATTTGCTGCCTCTACTGGAAACTCCCTTGATCCAGGATCTGGCATATCTTTTGTGATATAGACTTCCATCTGTTCGTTGTAATTGAAAGGAGAATGAATAACTCCTTCCACACACTCCTCCGTGAGCCCTATGGAATCTTTGAAATATTTAAAACTTTTCCCTATCGCTATTGTAGCTGATGTGAAAATTATGGTCTTCAGATTTATAAAAAGATTTTTCTGAAGCTCACTGTTTATCTTAAGAGGGGTTGCAACTCTTTTTGCATATCCCTTTCTACGATTTACATCTATCCAGTATATGGATTCCTCATCCTCCATAAGATCTATACTGTTGAGAGCTGTGGCACTGTCATCTACCCTCTCTAAATATCTGATAAGTTCATTGATATTCCCGTCCTCATCCTCCAGCTCTCTCAGAATTTTTATAAGAGTTCTAGAGGTTCTGCTGTACCGTTTGTAGACTATCATAAACTCCCTTGTCAGATCTCTTAGCTTTTCAATCCCTCTTTCGTGGTGAGGATCCTTAGGTTTTAACCTTATTGAAGCTGTTTCCTGTCTCTCATTGGTAAATATACCTATAATCTCATTAAAATATTTTTTTACCTCATTGGATAAGTCTCCATGCTGTATTCTCAACTCCTGAATCAGGGCAATCCCTTGATCAGATTTTTGAGTTTTGCACTCCCTTTCTACATGGGGCAATACTCCATTATTTTTTTTCTTTCTGTCCATATTCTCAATCTTATTCAGAAGTTTTACAAATCCCAGTTTAGAAACTTCACTGGAAAAGTAATCTCGGGCCACTTTTTCCACATTGTGTGCCTCATCAAAAACTATGGCATGGTACTCTGGAAGTATGGAATACTCTGTAGAAAATCCTATCTCTTTCCGTATAGCTAGATCTGTAAAGTAGAGATGGTGGTTGGTAATAAGGACATCTGCCTTCTTTTTTTCATCCCTTACTTTAAAAAAGAAACACTCATCTCTGTACTGACAACGATTTCCTGCACAGATATCTGTCTCACTGTGAAAATTCTCCCACACTGTAGAATCAACTTCAAAAGTCAGCTCAGCTCTGTCTCCCTTCTCTGTGGTTCCTCCCCATTTAAGAATTTGAGCAAACTGATTTTTCTGCCCCATAGAATACTCGCTCATATCGGGTTTCTCTCCCATAAGCTGATTATAGTATTTTCTGTTACAGAGATAGTTCCCCCTTCCCTTCACAAGCATATATTTAAAATCATACCCCAGAATTTTTTTTACTAGAGGTATATCCTTATTCAAAAGTTGTTCCTGAAGGTTTATTGTGTTAGTGGAAAAAATTATACGTTTTTTATTTTTCACAGCCCATTCTATTCCAGGAATAAGATAAGCCATGGTTTTTCCGGTTCCTGTCCCGGCTTCCACGATAACTTTTTTCTCGCCATTTAACCCCTCTTCTATTAAAGCTGCCATCTCTAGCTGTTCAGCACGATATTCAAATCCCTTAAAATGCTGAGAGATTATTCCTGACTCCTGAAAATATGGTTTTATGTCTATTGGAATATTTTTTTCATCATATATTTCTACCACCACATATATATCCGTCACATCATTATTTACAATATAAAACCCACCGTTATCCTTATTGGCATAATATGAAGCTACCTCTATATCAGCATCTGAAGGATAGAGAAAACCCGAGGGATGATTATGAATTATTACTTCCCCTTTTTTCATTCTTTTTAATATAGCAGGTGCCGAATGAGAGTTCCCACGAGCTATAGCTTCCACTTTCTCTACAACTCCGTCCTCATCCACTATCCCTCTAAAAAAAACTTCGTTTCCATGGGAGTTTTTTATCTCCTCCCTTATAAGGGCTACCGCCGACAGGGAGATTTTCTCTTTTATATTCATAAAGTTCCTTTCTATATTTAAATACTCTCATTTTTTCAATTTATTTACATTATATAATACCTCATTTTTCCATTTTTATCAAAGATTAAATTTCCTCTCTGACATTTTTTACATGAAATTTTATTTTACATTTGACTTTTTCTGTTTTTATGATATAATTATTCTAGGTCCATTGTGCATATTTTAAACGATCATATTGACATTATACTATATTTATGTTATTATGTTTATTATGAGATTTGTAAATTAACGGAGGTTTTTAAAACATGGCACATTCAACATCAGCAAAAAAGAGAATATTAATCAACGAGAGAAACAGAGAGAGAAACGTTGCAATCAAATCAAGAGTTAAGACTATGGTTAAAAGAGTTCTAGTTGCAGTTGAGAACAAGAACTTAGATGCAGCTAAATCAGCTCTATCTGTAGCTTACAAAGAGCTTGACAAAGCAGTTACTAAAGGAGTATTCAAAGCTAATACTTCTTCTAGAAAAAAGTCAAGACTTGCAGCTAAAGTTAACGCACTTTAATTAACTTTTTCAAGTTATATTGTTGATAGAAAAAAAGAGTACGAAAGTACTCTTTTTTCTTTTAATATTTTATTTTTTTATCTCTTATCTTTTTTCGAAAATCGTTGCTCCCTGTGAGTTTACCACTTTCATTATAATAATACCAAATCCCCGAAGCTTCTCCATCTATAAATTCTCCCACTATATATGGAATTCCATTATCGTGAAAAAGAATATATTTTCCATCTTCATTCCCGTCTCGGTAATATATCTCTGAAAGCTTTATCTCATCCTGATTATAGAGTATATGTTTTCCATTGAGAATCCCATCTTTCCAACTTTCAATACTCTTCAGATTTCCATTTTCATAGAAATTCAACCATTTCCCATGAGGTTTTCCATCCCTATAAAATTCTCGATCCCTTTCATTTGTGGCCATCCCTGTAAAGGGAGTTTTACCTCCCTTGGGTATAAAAATTCCATTTTTTATATGTAACAGAGATTTTTCAATAATCGGCTGTGAATTCGAGAATATACAAGTATTAAAAACAATAAATATAAAACAGATTTTTTTTACCAAATCTGACCAACTCCTGTGACCTTAATTCCAATTCAAGATAATCTTGAAAATTTATTTCATTCTCTCCTTAAGAGCTCTCTCTATATCTCTTTTCTGATCTTTACTTGCCAAACTATCTCTTTTATCGTAATTTTTCTTACCCTTGGCAACTCCGATTTCCACTTTTACATACCCCTTAGAAAGATGCACATTAAGTGGCATTATAGTGTATCCCTTTTGAGTTACCTTTTCATGAATTTTTTTAATCTCTGCCTTGTTGAGAAGCAGCTTTCTCACTCGCCGCTCCTCAGGATTATAAACACTTCCAAATTTCCACGGGGTCACACTCATCCCCATTATAAATATCTCACCATTTATAATTCTTACAAAGGCTTCTTTGATACTTAGGTGACCAGCTTTAATGGATTTTACCTCGCTTCCCACCAGTTCTATTCCCGCTTCATATCTATCTTCTATAAAATAATCGAAAAATGCTTTTTTATTATTAGCTAATATCATAATATTCTACTCCTGTTCGTTTTCATCTTCCACTGGTATTCCCTCAATTTCAAGATTAGGAAGATCTACTCTGGCTATTCTCACTCTATGCTTCTCTCCCAGAGAGTAAATTTTCCCTGTGTTTTTTCCTGTCATAGTGAACTCATGCTCATTAAATTCATAATAATCATCCTGTGCTGCTGTAATATCCCAGAAACACTCAATATTCAGTTCAGTTTCGAAGAATACTTTCTTATTGTTGAATCCGATAATGGTAGCTTCATACTCCTCTCCAACCTTATCCTTCATATAATCTACTATCTTGATTTTTTTACTTTCATCTTCCACACCCATAGCATCTCTCTCTGTTTTGGATATGTGGAGTGCTATATTTTCCAATCTTTCCGCTAGACCTTTGAGAGCTTTTTTTTCAGGATACCCATTGAGAGTCAATGCCAGCACTCTGTGTACCATGAGATCTGCATATCTTCTGATCGGAGATGTAAAGTGTGTGTAGAATCCTGATGCCAGACCGAAATGTCCTAAATTTTCTTTAGAATATCTAGCCTGTTTTAGAGCCATGAGTATACTTTTATGAACTATGAGATTGAGACCTCTCTCTTTGGAATCTTCCACTATTTTTTGGAATCTTTTCGGGTGTACATCTTCTAAGTCATGGATTCTATACTTAAACTTACCCAATATCTCGTTGAGTATCTGGATTCTCTCTGCATCTGGTTTCTCATGGATTCTGTAGATAGACGGCACTTCTAGCCAGAAAAGTTTTTCTGCTATAGCCTCATTGGCTGCAATCATGAAATCCTCTATGATTCTCTCTGATTCTCCACGCTCTATTTTTTTAACCTCTTTTACTTTTCCCTTCTCATCCAGTATAACTTTTGCCTCTGGAATATCGAAATCTATACTTCCTCTGGTATATTTTAGGCCTCTTATGAGTTTCGCTAGTTCAGCCATAACTCCTACCTCTTCCAGAATATCTTCATACTCCTTGATTTTCTCTCCGTCTCCTGCCAAAATTAGATTTACATCCCCATACGTCATTCTATGAACAGTTCTGATTACTGATTTATAAGTATCTGCACTTATCATCTTTCCTTTGGAGTCAAAAAGCATATCACAGGTAAATGTGAGTTTGTCCTCTCTAGGATTCAAAGAACAGATTCCGTTGGATATCTCTTTGGGAAACATCGGAAGAACTCTGTCCACCATATATACAGAGTTTCCACGCTTTTCAGCTTCTTTGTCCAGGTTAGACCCCACTGGAATATAATGACTTACATCAGCTATAGCAACTATAAGCCTGTAATTTCCATTCTCATGTTTTTCAACATAAACAGCATCATCTAGATCCTTGGCATCTGCTCCATCTATGGTAATTATTTTTAGATTTCTCAGATCTTTTCTTCTCTTTATCTCATTTTCCTCAATTGTTACAGGGATTCTTCTTGCTTCAGCCAGAGCCTCATCTGGGAAATCCTCTCTCATACCTTCACGTTTTATCAAGGCTTCCAGCATGTTATCAGTGTTCGATGGATCTCCTATAACTTCAATAATTGTTCCCTCTGGTTTCTTTTTCTCATCTCCCCAGAAATCCAGTTTTACAACTACAAGCTCTCCATGTTTAGCTTTTCCCATGGCTTTATAGGGAATGAATATATCTTTACCGAAGGAGTGAGTTGGAACTACAAATCCGAAATTCTCCATCTTCTGGAAAACTCCTATTACCGTATCACGGTTTCTTTTTATAATTTTTACTACTTCTCCCTCTTTTTTACTTTTATCATAATATCCCTCTTTTACTCTTATCATAACAATATCCCCATCCAGGGCACCATTAAAATGGACTCTAGGAACGAATATTCCTTCAGTAGGAGTATCTACAAAGGCAAATCTGTCTTTTATTATATTGAACTCCCCTTTCACAAAACCGTGACGTTCAGGGGAAGAGTATTTTCCTCTCTGATTTTTAACCAGATCTCCCTCTTCTATCATCTCATCCAGGATATTTTTATTGTCCCCTTTAAACTTTTTAGACCAGCCTGCAAGCTTTACAATCTCCTCATATTTGAGAGAGTTATTCTTTTTAAAAAGCTCCAGTATTTTTTCTTTTTCCTTATTTATTTTCATATTTCACCTCTTCTTTAGTAGGTCATTTCTCATTTTTAGAGCATTTATGTGGATTATTTTATCTGTCTCTATAAGATAGATAATTTTTTTATTTACTTCAAAGAGTATGGCTTCATCTAAATCTTTAAAAGCCAACTCTCTTATCTTATCCACATTTTCATACTCTCTTCCAGGTTCTATTCCATCAGCTATATAGATTATTTTTTCCAAAATCTCCATATTTTTTCTGCCAACAGTATGATATCTGACGGCATTGAGAATCTCCTCGTCTTTTATGCCGTATTTTTCCTCTGCATACTCTGCTCCTGCAAATCCATGGAGTACCTCATTGGATTTTTCATATTTCCTTATCTCTTTAAATTTTTTTTTAGAACATAAATGGTTTAGAACTTCCAATTTTTCCTCCTTCATTATATCATGAAGAAGGGCTGCAAGTTTCGCTTTCTCTTTTGAAACTCCATAATGTTCCGCCAATTTTTCCGCTGTCTCTACTACTCCCAATACATGCTTATATCTTTTTAGGGAAACTCTTCCCTCCAGATCTTTTTCAATGTCAATTGATAACATCTCTCACACCTTTAAAATTTATATTTTTAGATTCCTCTCATAGTATGTAGAAAATACTCCTCCCATTTCCTTTCCCTCTATAAGAAATTTTATTCTGTTCACTCCCCCCATCTCAGTAACTGAGTTGGTTATTCCGTATAAAATTATAAGAGCTCCATTCTGATCCCGGGTAAGAGATTCACTCTTTCCTAAATTGAGATAAAGATCTCTGTCAGCCCAATAAATATTCAGAAGCTCAGGTTGAGAAAAATCCTCTTTTCCCTCTTTAACTTTTTCAAAAAATTGACTGTATATCATTTTTACCAGTTTACCTCTGTCAGCTTCTACGACAGATTCTATTTCTACTCTTTCAAGGGAGCTAAAATTACCACTCGGAACATATAAATTTCTTTTTACTTTAGGAATTTCTAATGATCCCCCATTTTTACTCTCTATGATTATCTCTCTAATTTCCCTACTTTCCTGCTCTAGAAGAAAATAGGTCATCCCTGAATAAAAAGCGCCTCCAGTGAACAATGCAGTTAAAATTACCATTATCCCTTTTCTCATTCTCTTTTCTCTCCTTTTAAAAATATGATCTTACCTGCTCAGCTATCCTATCAGCCATGATTTTCTGATTATTTTTGTTTGCTATTTTGTCTCTATCACTTTTATTGGTTATAAATCCTAACTCCACTAGAACTCCTGGAATTATAACTTTAGGTCGGCCGAGTCCTCTCAATACTGCGAAGTTAGCTCCTTGTATTCCTCTGTTGGTCATGTTCATGGATTTCGCCAAAGAATCATTTATACCTTTAGCCAGTTTTGCTGATACTTCTTGATATTTTTTATATTCCAGCTCCCCCAAAATTTTAGATATATCTCCCACTTTATCTCCATATTTCTCTCCGAAACTATTTTCATAGGCAGCTACCCTTGCTGCATAAGGGGATGATGTCTTGGAATAATAGAACACCTCTACTCCTTTGGCTGTAGTACTTTGAGCAGCATTTACATGAAGACTTATAAACATATCTGCTTTTTTGCTGTTAGCAATTTTAGGTCTTTCAGAAAGAGCTTTAAATTCATCTCTGTCTCTGGTCATTATCACATTGAAATCCTTTTTCAGATTACTTTCCAAATACTTTGCAACTCCCAGAGCTATATCCTTTTCTCTATAACCTCCAGCAACTGCTCCCGGATCTTTCCCTCCATGCCCAGAATCAATGACTATAGTAAAGTTTTTTTTGCTGCTCATTGGAGTGAAAGTTATTTTAATTTCACTTCCTCTATAGCTTATCTTATAATTAAGATTATTCCTATGTTTTATAAAAATTCCAGTTCCTTTTCCTGTGGAAACCATTTTTACACTTTCTGCATATTTTGTTGAAATTTTTTTTGAGACTGCTGCGGGAGCTCCTTTAGCATTATCTATCTCCAAAAAAATAAGTTGATTTCTTGAATCATAGTTACTCCTGTAAATAGGCTTTATTTTATTACTGCTGAGACTTATTACAATCTCTTTTCCTCCCAAAGCGGAAGTTATGGATTTTATGGACAGACCATTGGAAAACCCCTTTAAAAAAATTAGGGGCATCAAAATAAAAATCAGTATTTTTTTCATTGGCAACCTCACTATCTATATTATCCTCTATATTATACCACAGAGATATGGCCTCTCTCCAATTAAATTTAAAAATCCTGAAAATCCAATTCTCTATCTCCTATTTCTATTTAATAAATAGGATTTTTATTGACTATTACTGGGTTTTATTATACAATACTCTGTAAAAGTATCTTTTCTTTTACTAATATAATCCTGTAATATGGTCAGGAGTTTCTACAAATCACCGTAAATGATTTATTATTAGGAGGTTTTAATGGAAAAAATTGTAACACTGCAACAAAAAAAGGGAGTGCTAAGCTGCCTTGACAACTATTTTAAACTTAGCGAAAAAAACACCTCAGTTACTACAGAGATAACTGCAGGAATAACAACATTTATGACAATGGCCTATATTTTAATAGTTCAACCCCTGTTCATGAGTGCTGCAGGAATGGATACTGGAGCCGTAACAATTGTAACTGCACTCCTTTCAGCTATTTTTTCAATCATAATGGGCCTTTATACCAATAGACCCTTTGCCATGGCTCCTGCCATGGGAGGAAATGCTTTTTTTGCATATACACTGGTATCGACTGGAATGGTGACTTGGGAAGTAGGAATAGGGATGGTTTTTCTGTCTGGAATAGGATTTCTCCTTCTGACACTTTTAGGACTTCGGGAAATAATTGTGCGGGCTATACCTCGAAATCTTAAATTTGCCATCGGCGTTTCTGTAGGATTTTTTATAGCCATGGTAGGTTTTAAGAATGGAAATATTATGAGTATCTCCAATAACACTATAGCTATGGGAAGCTTTTCCAACCCTAACACAATACTTTCTCTGATAGGATTGGTTATCACAATAGCTCTTGTACTAAACAGAGTACGTGGTGGAGTTCTAATAGGAATTCTTATCACAACACTTATTGGAATTCCTATGGGTATCACACAAATTCCTGAGAGTTTTTTCTCTCTCCCACCATCTATCAGACCTATAGCATTTAAGCTAGATATTATGGGAGCACTAAAATGGAGTTTTTTCCCTCTTATCTTCACTTTTTTTGTAGGAGATTTTTTCTCCACACTGGGAACCTTACTGGGAGTTTCTGCTAAAGCAAATCTTTTAGATGAAAACGGAGATCTTCCTGAGATTGACAAACCTTTTCTAGTAGATTCCATAGCTACAATTTTGGGTTCTATTTTAGGTTCAACTACCATTACAACTTTTCTCGAATCCGCAGCTGGAGTGGAAGAGGGAGGGCGTACTGGGCTTACAGCTATTACCACTGGAATATGTTTTATGTTGACACTCTTCATTACTCCGATTGTATATATAATTCCTTCGGCTGCTACAGCACCAGCTCTTATTTTTATAGGAATTCTGATGATGACGAGTTTGAAATATATAGATATGGAAGAGATGACTGATTTTGTTCCTGCAATTATCACCATAATGTTCACAATTTTTACCGACAATATGGCCACAGGAATGAGCATAGGTATCCTTTCCCACGTAATTATAAAGCTACTAACAGGGAAGTACAAGGAACTTAATGCTCCTATAATTTTTCTGAGTATACCTCTTGTAGGATATTTTATACTTATGTAGAAAAAAGGATGAGAAGTCAAATTTGACTTCTCATCCTTTTTTAATACCAATAAATCTATTTTATTGTTTCACTTAAACTACAAGACTTAAAACTGATAGTGCTCCAATGAAATATAAAGTTTTATTTATTTTATGACCCTCTCCGGTTCCCAGATGGATAACTATGTAGGAGATAAATCCTAGAGCAAGACCGATACTTATGCTGTAAGTAAGCGGCATCATTAGTATTGTTATAAAAGCTGGGAACATTGTTTTAAAATCTTTAAAGTCCAGTTCACAGATATTTCTGAACATATATACTCCAACTATTATAAGAGCTGGGGCTGTTGCATATGCCGGCACCACTGCCACAATCGGAGTGAAGAAAAGAGCCATTAAGAAAAGTCCTGCTGTTACCACAGAAGCAAGTCCTGTTCGGGCACCTGCAGCGATTCCCGCTGCTGTTTCTGAAAGAGTTGTAACTGTACTTGTCCCTAAAAATGCTCCGAATATTGTAGAGATAACATCTGTATATAGCATCTTTCCCAGATCTTTAACCTTTCCTTTTCTATCAGTAAGTCCAATCTCCTTAGAGCAAGCAATAAGAGTTCCCAAAGAATCAAAGAGATCTACAAACATAAAAGAGAATGCAGGTCCTAGAAGGGAAAGTTTCAAAGCACCTAAAATATCCAGCTTAAATGCTATTGGAGCTATACTTGGAGGAAGAGAGATAATCTGCTTAGGTACCTCAGCGTATCCTGTCATCATTCCGATTACTGTTGAGGCTACTATCCCTATAAGAATTCCCCCTTTTACCTTTCTTATTTCTAAAATAACAGAGATAAATAAACCTAAAATTCCAATTAAAATTTCAGGAGAAAATTTTGCAATCCCTACAAGAGTAGCAGGATTAGAAGTTACTACACCTAGAGTTTTCAGTCCTATAAAAGCTATAAAAAGACCTATTCCTCCTGTCACTGATATTTTAAGGGAAAGAGGTATTGCATTGGCTATCTTTTCACGAATACCACCTAGAGATAGAAGCAGAAAAAAAACTCCCGAAAGAAAAACAATTCCTAAAGCCGTCTCCCAAGGAATTCCACGTCCAATTACCAAAGAATAGGTAAAAAACGCATTGAGTCCCATTCCTGGCGCTAAGGCAAAGGGAACATTGGCAAAAAGGGCTGCTATTAGGGTTCCCATGGCAGCTGAAATAGTTGTCACAGTTATCAAGGCGCCTCTGTCCATTCCAGCATCTGAAAGTATTGCAGGGTTTACAAAGATAATATAAGCCATAGTCATAAAGGTAGTTATTCCCCCTATGATTTCTTGTCTGATTGTACTATGTCTTTCGTGGATTTTAAAATGTCTGTCTAAAGCTTTTTTCAAATTCATCTAATCTCTCTCCTTTAAAAACAAAAAAAGTATAAACTCCACCTGGGTAGAATTTATACTTTTTCAAGTATCAATCTGCCCATAGTAACCCCATTTACGGCGAGGTTGTAGAAACTTTCGGACCATATTTCCGAATTTATATGAGTATTATATTTTGTTTGTTTTCTTCTATTTTGTTTATATTAGCTATAATTATATTATATGTTTTAGAAAAAGTCAACATATTACAATATCAAATTTAAAAAAGCGATGAAATGTTTTTGAAAATATGATATAATAGTTAAATATGTATATCTATATTTAAGGAGTTGAAAATGAATATAATAGAATTTAAAAATGTTTCTAAATCTTTTTTTACACAGAAACTATATGCCGATATCAATTTAGAAATTAATTCTCGTGACAAAATAGCACTTATAGGAAATAATGGTACAGGAAAATCAACTTTTATAAAGCTTATCAAAGATGAGGAACTTCCAGACGAGGGAGAGGTAATTATCAACGAAGAAGCTGTAATCGCCTGTTTCGATCAGTTCGGTTCTATCGATCAGAATATGAAAGTGGAAGAACTTTTGAATCTTCCTTTCCAACATATTATCCATGCACAAAATGAACTGGAGCACATCTCTACACTTTTTTCTGAAGATGATGAGGAGAATGCAAAACTTCTTGAAAAATATGCTGAACTCTCTGACCGTTTTGAAAGTATGGGAGGATATTCCTATATCCATGTTCAATCTGAATTCATTGAAGTTTTTGAACTGGGAGATAAATTAGGAAAAAAATTCAGGGAACTGAGTGGTGGAGAGAGACAATATGTCAGACTAGCTGTTGTTCTTTTCAGTAATTCAGATCTTATTATTTTAGATGAGCCTCTATCTTTCTTTGACAGAAAGAGAACTGCATGGCTATCTGAATATATAGCTAACAGTAAAAAAGCTTTCCTGGTAGTTTCTCACAACGTGGATTTCATCAGATCCTTTGCCAACCGAATTTTCGATGTGGACAATTTTACAGTATCTGCCTTCGATGCTAATTATCCAGGATACGTGAAAGAGAAAAAAGCCATTATTGCCAAAGCTAAAAAAATAAACATTTCCACTGAGCAAATAATTGAGAAAACTAATCGTGCCTCTACTAAAAAACTTGCTCTTCTAGAAAAATGTGGAAATAAACATGCCCAAGCTGTAATTTTAAGAAGAATGGAAAGAGAGCTGGAAAAATTAGAGAATAGCAAAATCGAATTTTCTCCTGAATACAGATATAAATATACTGAAGCTCCTAAAGAAGTTTTTATCTCCTCAGGAGAAATTGATTCTGAAATAGTTATACTTAAAAATGTTTCCAAAGAATTTCCAGATAAACTTCTATATAAAGATTTGAACCTCACAGTATCCAAAGACAGTAAAATAGCCATAGTGGGAGAAAATGGTTCAGGTAAATCCACACTCCTTAAACTTCTTACAGGTCAGGAAGAGGTCAGCAGCGGAGAGATATTTGTAAATTCCCGTGCTAAAATTTCTTTTATAAATCAAGATACCATTTTTCCAAATGAAAAAATATCCATAATAGATTACCTAAAAGATAAAACAGGACTTTCAGAGGACTTTATTGAAATGGCTGTAGATACTCTATATAATGATGAGCCAGAATTCCGTGATAAGAGAATATTTATGCTTTCAGGGGGAGAGAAAAAAAGACTGGAAATTTTTGCCAATACTCTAGCTGAAATTGATCTTCTCATAGTGGATGAACCTTCTACTTATATGGATGAGTACTCAAGAAATGCTATAGCTACTATGCTTCTAGACTTTCCTGGGGCAGTAATTATAGTGACTCATGATAAAGCTCTGCTGAAAAAATTAGATTTTACCACTTATGATATCCGGGATAAAAGATTCAGAATAAAGCAATCCCAGTAAAAAAAAGAGTTTCTTTCGCTCGAATAATATAATCTATAAATAGCACCGATTTAAAATATATCTTAAAAAAATAATTCCAAAAATTTCAACCGCATTAGCATTAATAGAACACTTATTTTCTCAAAACAAAACATTTGACTTTTTGAAGACTTTAGGGTAGTATTTTAGAGAACCAAAAAGCGAACACTTGAAAATAAGGGAGGATTATTTATGCAAAATATGTTAGATATTTTTGGAATTAACTGTTTTGATGAAAATCAATTAAAGAAAAGAGTTTCAACTTCTATTTTTAATGAATTCAAATCTGTACAGAACGGAGATAAAGTATTATCGCTGCACGTTGCCGATATCATCGCAACAGCGGTTAAAAATTGGGCCGTGGATAACGGGGCAACACATTTCACTCACTGGTTTCAGCCGCTTACAGAATTGACTGCTGAAAAACATGAATCATTTATCTCTATCTCTACAGACGGAAATGCTCTCTCTCAATTTTCAGGAAAAGAACTCATTAAGGGTGAAGCAGATACCTCTTCTTTCCCCAACGGAGGAACAAGAGCAACTTTTGAAGCTAGAGGTTATACTGCTTGGGATCTGAAATCTCCTATGTTTCTTAGAGGAGAAGGATCAGCTAAATCGCTTTATATCCCCACAGCCTTTTTCGGTTATAATGGTGTAGCACTGGATAAAAAAGTTCCTCTGCTCCGTTCCATTGATTTTGTGACAGATGAAGCTTTAAGACTAAAAATTGCTCTAGGTGATAAAAATGTAAAAAAAATAGAGAATACTCTAGGTATTGAACAGGAATATTTTCTAGTAGAAAAAGAGTTCTGGAAAAATCGTCAGGACCTTATGCTTACAGGAAGAACTCTCTTTGGTACACTACCTCCTAAGGGTCAGGAGCTTAATGATCACTACTATGGAACAATTAAAGAACGTGTTGAAAGTTTTATGGCCGAACTGGATACTGAGCTTTGGAAAATTGGAATAATGGCCAAAACAAAACATAACGAAGTTGCTCCTAACCAATTTGAAATTGCCCTTATGTTCACAAGTGCCAATGTTTCAGTGGATCAAAATCAGCTAGCTATGGATATTATTAAAAAAGTTGCAGAGCGTAGAAATTTAGCGGCTCTTCTCCATGAAAAACCTTTTAAAGGGGTCAACGGTTCAGGTAAACACTGTAACTGGTCCCTTTCTACAGATCAGGGGGAGAATCTTCTGGATCCCTCTTCTCTTTCAGAAGATAATTTAGGATTCCTTGTATTCATGCTAGGAATATTAGAAGCGGTAGACAGATATGCCAGAATTCTAAGAGTTTCTACAGCAACCCCTGGAAATGATCATAGATTGGGAGGACATGAAGCTCCCCCTGCTATTATCTCTGCCTACATAGGTTCTGAACTTGAGCAGATCTATGAAAACATAGGTAAGATTCCATTAGAAACAAATGAAAAAGAGAGTGTAGAGATCAATATAAAGAATTTCCCAAAAATTCCAAAGGATGTTTCTGACAGAAACAGAACTTCACCTTTTGCCTTCACAGGGAATAAATTTGAATTTAGAATGCCTGGTTCAAGTGCCTCTGCATCAACTCCAACTTTCATAATGAATACTATTATCGGAACCGTCTTCAAAGAATATGCAGATTTCTTAGAATCTGTTCCTCAGGAAAAACTTAAGAAAAATATAGTTAAATTGATTAAAGAACGGTATGCTAAACATAAGCGGATTGTTTTTTCAGGAAACGGATATGAGCAGGCATGGGTTGAAGAAGCTCAAAGAAGAGGTCTTCAAAATCTTAAAAATACTGTAGAGGCTCTTCCTGTCTATATGGAAAATGAGACTATAGAGCTCTTTTCCAAGGCAAATGTTCTTTCTAAAATTGAACTGGAAGCAAGATATGTAGTTTATTGTGAAAGATATGTAAAACAAATTAATATTGAAGTTGGAACGGCTCTTAGAATGGTGAGAACGGAAATTTATCCTGCTTTAGTTGATTATGCATCTAAAGTTGCTAACTCTATCAGCAGTATCTCTAAAGTCATAGGTTCAGATGAACTTCTTTTATCCGATAAGGAAAATTTAATTAATCTTCTTTCAATAAAAAATGAGATATCTTATTTCCTTTCTAAAATAGATGAAAAATACGAAGAATCTGGAAATATTGAAGAAATCTATGCAAAAGCTGTATTTCTAGAAAAAGAGATTGTTCCTCTTCTAAAAAAGCTTAGAGATAAGGTTGACAGCACAGAAAAATATGTTGAAAAATCTCTTTTAGCTATCCCAACTTATGAAGATCTTCTTTTCAGATTATAAAATAGCAAATAAAAAAAGCGGAGTAAAATCCGCTTTTTTTATTTGCTATTTTTTATTTTAAAATTGTAACTATTGAACTTCTTTTAACAGTAAGATTTACACCTTTATCCACTCTGATTACAATATACTCTGGTGATATTGAACTAACTGTTCCTTTTATCCCTCCAGAAGTCAAAACTTCTGCTCCCTCTTTCAGAGAGTTTAACATCTCATCATGTTTTTTCTGTTTTTTCTTGTTTGGAAGTATTAGTAAAAAATAGAAAACAGCTATCCAGATAACAAAAGTAAATACCATTCCACCATATTTTGCAATTAATTCGTTCATTATTTTCCCCCTATAAATTTTAGTTTAAGTTTATATAAAATAATTATATCATACTTTCTTTTTTTTTCAATAAGGATTCTCTTTGCTCTGGATTAATCTTCTAACATATAGTTTTTTGCCAATTTCAGATCATTCCAGAACTCTTTAGCTACTTGTGAATTTTTTCCTGCTTCATTTCTAGATTTAAGGGCAAATCCTGGAGCATAAGTAACTATCAGTTTCATATCCCCTGCCAAATTCAAAAGTTTTCCTTTCTCTTCTGAAAAATTTAAATCTCTTCCCAGAATATAGCTTCCTACATCGCCCCCAAAGGCAACTATAATTTTAGGTTTTATTATTGAAATCTGCATCTTCAGATAATCTAGCAATAACTCTTGATCCTCTTCACTGAATGTTAGAAACTTGTAATTGGACTTAGAGAGAGTTGTTAGGTAGTAATCTTCCTGTTCCAGTTCAAGAAGGTCCAAAAGTTTTTTCAAAAACTCTCCAGAAGATCCCTCCCTTGTTCTGAATTCCTCATCCATAAAAAGTTCCGATTCATCTCCTACAAAAACCAGATCGGCTGTAAAATGATTCCCAGCTCCTATAAGAGTTTTTTTGTCCTTGAGATGTTTTCCAATTGTTCCCACCTCAAAGACCATCTCTTCCCATAGAGATTCTATGTCCATATTTTCCTCCTTCTATTTTTAATTTTTTCTTTTCACTGTCAGTATTCCCATACTGATGTGACTTCATTCTGAGTTGCTACCTCTAGTTCTAAATCTATCTTATTTTCACTGAGTTCTTTTCTCACTGTATCCACGGCCAGAGAATATTTATTGCTATCCTTGCTCACATGGACAAGAAAAGCCTTTTTCAATCTCTCTGAATATACATCTCTTATAAGTTTTGCTGCATCATTATTGGAAAGATGTCCGTTCCGTCCTTTTACTCGAGCCTTAAGATCCCAAGGATATGCTGACTCCATAAGCATATGATAGTCATAATTACACTCTATAACCATAAGATCTATATCCTTAAAATGCTCCTTGACACCATTATCTGCATAGCCTATATCTGTAGCTATAGCTATAGCCTTTCCACCAGGAATCTCTATTCTATATCCCAAAGTTCTTTCTGCATCGTGCAAAACATCAAAAGGAGTTACCAAAACTCCATCTCCCACTGTGAATTTCCCGTCTATAAATATCAGATTCCCAGGGGAAAGTTTTCCGAATTTATGCTCTGCTGCCCTGTAGCTTTCTTCCGCTATATATATAGGGATATCGTATTTTCTCGAAGCTATACCCGCTCCCATTATATGATCTCCGTGTTCGTGGGTCACCAGGATTCCATCTATATTTTCTAGATTTTCTCCTATCTCTTTCAGTTTTTCCTCAATTTTTTTACAGCTGAAACCTGCATCTATAAGAAGTTTAGTTCCCTCACAGTCAACAAAAGTAAGGTTCCCGGAACTCCCGCTTCCAAGTATGGATATTCTCATCTTTTTTCCTCATTTCTTTTTTTCTAACCTATTATATAGGATTTTCCAAAAAAAAACAATAGAGGCGAAGTTCTCGCCTCTACTTTTCTTATATTTCTGATTTCTCTAAAAGTTCTATAAGTTCTTTTACCGTATCGTTCAGATAGGCTCCCTTAAAATAATCTACCTTTATTTCTTGAAAATCTCCGTGGGCTTTTACGGTTTGAGGTCTCTCTTGAAATTTCCCAAGAAGCTCTCCATCCTCATTCAATATAAGAATAAGAGGGATTTTTAACTCTTCCAGTTCTAACATGGGTTTGAGAAATTTTTCTCCTCTTCCCTTTGTTATAACTCTCATATCAAAGTTGTGATTAATTTCACAAAATTTTCTTACTACTGAGCTGTTCAATTGTACGTCAAAACACCATATCTCTCCCACTATTAGGAATTTTATAGCTCCAAAACTTTTTATTTTTTCAATATCTTCAGATGCTATTGATATTCTACTGTAGTTTTTAGGAATTCTATCTCTCTCACTACGGCTTCCCGTTCCCACAAACATCTCAAAATTCATTCCTACATCATAAAATTCTCTCAGATTCATCTATCCTCCAATTGTGAGAAGTGGATTAGGTTGCAGTTCTTTTTAGAACAACACAGTCTCTATTTCCATTTTCCTCCGCACACATATATGTACAGGTTCCCAAAAAAGCTGTGCATTTTACTGAAAAGTGATACCCATAATCTATCCCCACTGAATATTTACATGAAAGTACTGGGAATTTATTCACTGCTTCCTGTTTTTCCGCTTCTGTTACTAAATATTTTTCCATACCCACCTCTCCTTTAATTAGAAAAAAGATAATTTGAAAAATCTGTAAGCTACTATATTATCTATATACCTCATAATTTTCAAAAAATCAATATATTTTCTCAATTATTTTCCAATTTCAAGAGATTTTATTTTATGTATTGACTATTTTTTTATCATACCCTCAATCTGAGCTACAAGTTCTGCATTAGCTGTCATAAATTCCTCAACATCTCCAGTAATCTCTATTGTATTGATAAGATCTCCCTGCTTGATAAGATTTACTATATCTTGGTCAGCCGGTGAAACTACCTCTCCAAATATTGTGTGCTTATTGTTTAGCCACTCAGTAGGTATATGAGTTATGAAGAACTGTGAACCGTTAGTTCCTGGTCCTGCATTTGCCATAGCAAGTATTCCTGGCTTTGTGAATTTATAATCTCTATGGAATTCATCTCCAAAGTTATATCCAGGTCCTCCTGAACCAGTTCCAGTAGGGTCTCCCCCTTGAATCATGAAATCAGCTATAACTCTATGGAATTTGATTCCGTCATAGAATCCGTTCTTTGCAAGAGTTACCATATTCGTAACTGTCATTGGAGCTATCTCTGGAAAAAATTTAATATGGATATCACCCTTAGTTGTTTTGATAACTGCACCTAAATTGATATTTGTCATGCTTTTTGCCTCCTGTGTTATGGTTTTTTTATTTTCTTTAAAATCAAAGGGTTTTCCGCCTTTAATTTTTTGAGCGATTATATGTATTACAGCAATTATTATCAATAAAATTATTATATTAATCATTCTTTTCATCGTCCACCTTCCCATAATGTTCTCCGAAAACTTTTTTTAGTTCTTCCTGAGAAAGAGTTCCGTAGATTTCATAGCTCCATTTTTTTTGAATTCTCTCTTCCAGTTCTTTCTCTCTTTTTTCCAGTTCTATAAGTTTTCCATCCAAAATTCTAAATTTTTCACGAAGAGGGTGAAGCTTATATATAATCTCCTCCTGCTCCTCCTGCTGGATGCTGTTGCTAAGTTCTGTATTCACAATAAATTCCTCTTTTAAAACTTCGTCAGCTTCCTCTATATATCTGTTTTTTCTTCTTTTTATCTCTGAAAGTTCGTGCTGGAATAACTGTTTTACAGCTCGAGCACCATTGTTTTCTTCTAAAGTTTCACGTTTTTTCATTTTTTCAAGAATTCCTTCTTTTGTAAATCCATTTTTTTCCATAATATCATTGAAAAGTTTTTCCAAAGAAGAACTATCCTCTTCAAAAGCTTTTTTAAAATCTTCGCTCTCTAGACCTAGATAGAGTTTCTCATATTTTGGAATAAAATCCCTTTCCAGTATCTCTGCTCCAGAAAGATCTCCTATCTCCCTCAGGCTATCTATTCTAGACTTTCCTAGAGCTAATATAGCAAGAGCTATCTCACTGGCATACTTCTTAAATTTTTCTAAATCCATATTATCTCTCCCCATGATACTGATAGAAATAGCACTTCAATCCACCATTATAAAGTTTTCTATTTTTAGTAGCTTTTTTTCCGAAGTATTCTTGAAACTCTTCATAAGAAGTTATAATATACATGGACCATCTATTAAATCTCATTCTATATATATCTCCAAGGAGAGTGTAAAGTCTTTGAACAGCTTCCTCTGTCATAAGTCTGTCTCCATATGGCGGATTGGTTATTATAGCTCCCTTTTTCTCTTCAGGTTCCAAAGTCAGTACATTTTTAACTTCAAATATTATGTCATCTTCTACTCCGGCTTTTTCTGCATTTTTTTGAGCTATTTTTATAGAAGCCTCATCTATGTCCGAACCATAAACTTTTACTGTCTTCTCATAATTTTCTTTACTCATAGCATCATCTCTAGCTTCTAGCCACACATCTAAAGGAATTATATCCCATGCTTCAGCGGCAAAGTTCCTGTTTACTCCTGGAGCAATATTTCTCGCTATCATAGCTGCTTCAATAGGGATAGTTCCTGTTCCACACATTGGATCCAACATAGGAAGTTCTCCTCCTTTCCAGTGAGAAAGGTATACCATGGCTGCTGCCATTGTTTCTTTTATTGGAGCTTCGTTATGAAGATATCTGTATCCTCTCTTATGAAGTGCCTCTCCACTTGTATCTATCATTATCAGAAACTCATCTTTGAGACCCTGAATTTTTATAGCATATTTAGCTCCATTCTCTTTGAACACTATTTGTCTATATTTTTTTTTAAGCCTTTCAACTATAGCTTTTTTAGCTATTTTCTGTATATCTGATTTTGAAAAAAGTTTACAATTTACAGCACTTACCCAGCTTATAGGAAATTCTCCATCTATTGGAATTATATCCTCCCAAGGAATTGAAAGCACTTCTTGAAACAGTTCTTCAAAAGATCTGGCTTTAAACTGTCCCATTTTTAGGTAAACTCTATCTGCACATCTGAGGTTTATATTTGCTTTAGGAATATCTACCAGTGTCCCGTCAAACTCAACTCTCCCGTTATGAGTATTTACATTTTCAAACCCTAAATTTTTACATTCATCTTTTACTATCCCCTCAATTCCCATAGAGGCCGAGGCTATTAGTGTTATCTTCTTTCCATTCATTCTTCCACTCTCCTATTTTTCTTTTTTTCCAATCTCATAGAGTATATCAATTTTAAAATTCCAACTACCGGAACTCCGAATATCATTCCTAGAGGTCCCATAACAGCCCCTCCTAGAAGCACTCCAGTGATTACCCAGAAACTGCTCAGCCCTACTGTTTTTCCTATTATTTTAGGGCTGATATATATAGATTCTAACTGCTGTGATATTCCGTTGGCAATAAAGAGATATGCAACTTTTGTAGGATCTGCTATTAGAACCAAAACAAGTCCAACTGTCACTGCAAATATTGCTCCCACATAAGGAATCATATTTCCAACTCCAAGAAGTACTGCTATAAGCCCTGCATAGGGCACACCAGTAAAGAGCATTGCTAAAAAAGCTATCGTTGCCACTCCTGCTGAAGAAAGAGTTTTCCCCCACATGTAGTTAAGAAATATCATTCTGGATTTATCCAGAAAAACTATGGATTCTTCTGCTCTTTTTTTATCAGTAGCAATATATACTACATTATAGACAAGTTTTTCAAAATATTCACGGTCATTTATAAAAAATATCGCCAAAAGAAAACCTAAGGTAACCTGTCCTATTATAACCAGCATTCCCATGAAACTTACGCTTATGCTTCTAAAAATTGTGAGTTTATTTCCCGAGAGAAAACTATCTATAACCGATTTAAGCTGACCCGATTCTATGGTAACTATCCCTTTGGCTCTAAGGAGCTCCAGGGCTTTTTCCGTCCAACGTGTCAAGGTTACCTCATACTCTGGGGCTTTCTCCACTATCTCTCTGATACTTGCAGAAAGTCCTGGAACCATTGCAAGTACAAGTGCCGCAAGAAGTAAAATTACACCTATTACTGAAAGAGTAATGGCTATCCACCTCTTCATTTTAAACTTATCCTCTAAAAGTTTAGATATAGGATGGAGTATTATGGCTATAAATATAGCGTATATGAATGGTTTAATATAGCCCATCACTGTATTTAATATATTTTTAAGTTCCGCTCCATTTTGGAGAAAACTTTGGAAAATAACAACTATTATAAGTAGTATTCCTATTTTCAGCATAAAGCCTTTTCTACTTTGCAACATAATCTAATTCCTCATCTCCTTCACCTATTATTTTAACTATAACTTTATCTGGAATTCCAATAAGGACCTCTCCGGGTTTGGCTATCCATCCCTGTTTAACTATCAACTTTTTAGGAGAATTTGATGCAGTTACTCTCACTTTTCTATCCTGCAACTGTACATTAATTCCTCCCAATTCAGTTTCTACAAATATGTTTTTTTCCTCATTCTGAAGGTTATGAACATATTTCAGTTTTCCATCCACATAGATTTCTGCTTTGGAACCTTTTATATCTTCCATGGTATAGCCTCTATGCCCCACTCCCATAAAAAAAACTGCCAGAAAAAGATAAATTAGAAGATCTCCCTTTCTGAAAAATCTTCCTTTTTGGCTATTTTTCATTTTCACCTCTTAAGCTCACACCTATTTTTTCTCCCATGTAGACCTTGGTCTCAATTCCTTTTTGACTATTTTCAAGAAGATCTCTGTCTATCTGAACTTTTCCCTTTTCAAAAAGAAGTATACAGGTAGAACCTCCAAAATAAAAGTATCCCTTCTCAGCTCCTTTTTTTACAAAGCTATTAGGCTTATAGCTTTGCTCTATTCCTCCTACCATGGTAGCAGCTATCTCTGACATAAGTATATCTCCAAAATTTTCAGTTTTCAATATTGAATATTCACGCTTATTTTCCATATATATTCTGAAATTTTTTCTTATAGCATGGGTCGAAACCGAATAATAATATCCTTTTATAAGTGAACTTGAAGATATATATCCTTCAGCTGGAAAGTGAAATCTATGATAATCTACTGGAGCCAGTCTCACTATCATAAAGACTCCTCCTCTATATTTTTCAGCAAGACTCTCATCTTTTAAAAACTCTTTCAGGGAAAACTCATCTCCCTTTACAAAGAACTTCTTTAAATCATCCATATCTTCATAAACAAATATCTTTCCGTCTGCCGGGGAAGTAAGTGCATTTTCATTCATATCCACAGGTCGCATGCCTTCCTTTAACTCTCTTATAAAAAAGTCATTGAAGCTTTTAAATTCTCCCACAGTTTTCTTCGATTCACTCATGTCTATTCCTGTATTTTTGACGAAATCTAATATTTTTTCTACAGATTTTTTACTGTCCATCTGCCTCCCATAAAAAGCAGTAAGCAGTTTTCTTTTTACTACACTGTTAAGAGAAAGCTCTCCAAAGGGATTGTAGTATAAAAATTTTAGAAAACTTTCTCCAGGAACCTGTTCCTGTTTTAATTCTCCAGTTTTTCTTTCTATATATTTTATCTCTCTAAATTCCATTGTTTTCTCCTTATATTTGCTTGCAAAACTTTTTTTTTTCAAGTATACTCTCTCTAAGACACTTTAATGGAGGTATTATTATCATGCAGAAAAAAGTTGCCATCATCGCCCACGACAATATGAAGCCATCCATGGTAGAGTTTGTATCTACTCATCTGGAGTTTTTCCAGAAACAGAATATAGTTTCAACTGGAACTACAGGGCTCCGTGTTTCAGAAGCTACCGGACTCAAAATTCACAGATTTCTATCTGGGCCTCTTGGAGGAGACCAGCAGATAGGAGCAGAGATTGCCATGGATAAAATGGCTGCCATATTTTTTCTAAGAGATCCTCTTATGGCCCAGCCACACGAGCCAGATATTACAGCTCTTATCCGTCTTGCAGATGTGCATAAAATCCCTATTGCTACAAATATAGCTACCGCCCATCTTCTTGTAAAAGCACTCTCTTAATCCAGAGTGTTTTTTATTTTCTTTATAAGAGAATACTTCAATTTTAAAAGATCGTGAGAAAGATCCACTTTATATCTATGGGGATTTTCCAATCTCTTACGCTCTTCTGAAAGTTTCTCCAAATTTTTCAAGTAATACTCTCTGCTCTCCCAAATCTCATAAAGTTCATCTGCTTCTTGAGATATCTGGCCCCCTTTAACATAATGTTTAGTAAGTTTTTTTACCGTATAACTTCCCTCTTTTAAAACGCTGGTCTGGAAATCATATTTTTCATCTCTCAGCTCTACTCTTTCCCCTTTGAGAAGCTGCTCCTTATCCCTGTCTCTACCTACAAGAGTTATAAGGTCGGCATAGGCAAAACCATCTCTGTCATATACCCGATAGACCTCTTTGAAACCGGGATTAGATATTTTTATCACATCCTCTGAAAGCTTTATTACAGCTTCGCCGTCTATCTCTACAATCTTATAAACTCCTCCAAAGCATGGTCTAGATTTACTTGTGGCTATCGTATCTCCCACTCCCAGTATATCCATTGCTGCTCCCTGTTCTTTTAAGGATCTTATAACCTCTTCATTAAGAGCATTGGTAAGTATAATTTTGGCCTTGTACATTCCTGCCCTATCCAGTTCAACACGGATTTTTTTAGAAAGATACGCCAAATCTCCAGAATCTATACGCACTCCGTAACTTCCAGGGTAGGAATCATCTATTCCGTTATCACGGAAAGACTGAATAGCATTTCTAATTCCTATCTTCAATGTATTGTATGTATCTATCAGCAGGTACAAAGAGTTGGCCTCTCTCTCTCTTCTACATTTTATAAAGGCATCAAAGGCTTTTTTTTCAGCTTCCGCTCCCACTCCAAAAATTTGAATATATGAATGCGCCATCGTTCCTACACTTGGAATCCCATATTTATACTCTGTAGCCAGATTCGAATGGGTAATACATCCTCCTATTATTGCCGCCTTATTCCCTGCCACTGCACTATCAAAACCGTGGGCTCTACGGCTTCCAAAAGACAAAACTCCCACAGGAGCTGCCGCTCTTGTTACACGGGATGCCTTTGTGGCAATAGCCATCTGCATGTTCATTATGTTCAATATAGGTGTCTCCAGTATTTTTGCCTGAATAAGAGGGGCTTTTATCGTTATCACCGGTTCATTGGGATATGCTATCTCTCCGTCCCTCATAGCATAAAGATCACCTGTAAATTTGAGTTTAACCAAATATTCTACAAGCTTTTTTTCATGTATTACAGCTTCAAAATACTCTCTCTTTATCTCTTCAGGAGTGCTGTTCAATATCTCTATAAGTTCTATTACCTCCTGAACTCCTGAAACCACTGCAAATCCACCATCTTCAGTACTACGAAAATACATATCAAAAACTGCCACTTTATCCTGAAGTCCCTGATTTATCAAAACATCGCTTTCAGTATACTGATATCTATCTGAATTTATAACTTTTGCAAACTCATGCAGAAGTACTCTCTCTCTCATATTCTCCCACTCCTGTTAAATTATGTTTTTCATGAAATTATATCATTTTTTTCTCTTTTTATCAATTTTATTAAATCCCTTTCCTTCTATCAGTTGCATTCTCACATTTTTTAAGTTAAAATATCTTTAGTAATTTTTTAGGAGGTTTTTATGCGTGCGGTAGTTCAAAGAGTCAAATACGCTTCAGTTACAGTGGACGGAGAAATAGTCGGAAAGATAGACGGAGGATTTCTTGTTCTTCTTGGTATAAAGGATGGTGACACAGAAAAAGAGCTTGACTGGATGTCTTCAAAAATATCCGGTTTAAGAGTTTTCGAAGATGAAAATGGTAAGATGAATAAAGAACTTAAAGATATCGGCGGAAGCATTCTGGTAGTTTCTCAGTTCACCCTCTATGGAGATTGTATAAAAGGAAAGAGACCAAGCTTCTCTCTTGCTGCCAGACCTGATTGGGCTATCCCTTTATACGAAAGGTTTAAGTCAAATATAGAGAAAAGTGGAATACCTCTACAATCAGGAATTTTTGGAGCTGATATGAAGGTTGAACTTCTCAACGACGGTCCAGTAACTCTTATAATCGATACAAAAGACTGTGTAGGAATGAACGGATAGATTTAAAACAAAAAAAAGAGGTGAAGCACCTCTTTTTTTTAAACATCAAAATTATAAAGGTCAGGAATTATTCTCTCTACAGGAATTATCCCTAGAGCAAAAACTATATTTTCAGAAAGAGTCATTCTATACTCCTTCAATTTTTTCAACAAATCTCCCAGTTCCTCTTCCCTCACTGACATTATAAAAAGACAGTCTGATCCTGGCCATGCATGAGAATTCATGTGCTTCATTTTTTTACTCCAGTTGGATTCGAGATCTTTTAATATTGTATAACCATAGAAATTTATGCTCTCAAAAAATGAAATCAAACCACTCTTCTGACTTTCATTGATATATATGGAAACCTGCTTAAAACTACCTGAATAATATTCCTTACAGAATTTTCCATTCTCCTCTGACATTTTTTTTCTATCCATATTCCTCTCCCTGTAAACTTAATTAATTAAGCAATTTTAAATATTTTTTTAAAAAGTCCAGCAACTTTATTATTGAAATCCTCAACCAGTGTATAAAGAATTGGAATTACAACCAAAGTAAGAATTGTTGAAAAAGACATTCCAAACATGACTGTTATAGCCATTCCACCATATAGCTCAGCTCCCTCTCCAAGTCCTAACCCCATAGGAACCATACCTAAAACTGTTGTCATAGTTGTCATAAGTATAGGACGGAGCCTTGTACGACAGGCTTCTCTTATGGCTATATCTCTCTCATCTCCACGCTCTCTCAAAATTTCAATAAAATCTATCAGTATGATTGCATTATTAACAACGGTTCCTGCCAGCATTATTATACCTATCATTACCATCATATCAAAAGATTTTCCAGATATAATAAGCCCTGTATATACCCCAATCATGGCCATAGGTATTGAACCTATTATTATAAATGGCAGTGTGAAGTTTTCAAATTGAGAAGCCAGTATAGCATATATTAAAAATATAGATATCAACAGTGCTGCTCCCATTTGCATTACCGCATCCCCAAAGAGCTCAGAATCTCCTCCCCATCCATATGTAACTGTTTTGGGAGGCTTCAGTGATTCAAAGGCATCTAGGAATACTTTCTGAACTTTTCCTAGTCCTACCCCTCCGTCATTAGCTTTAACTGTAACAGTGTATATCTTATCCAGTTTATTTATTTCTGAAGTTCCCTCTCCATAAACTATCGATGCTACATCAGATACTTTTATAAAGTTTCCTTCTGCAGTTTTCACATTTAGTTGCTCAAGAGAAGTTGTTTTTCTACGGGATTCTTCGGAAAGTCTTATCAGCACATCTATCTCTTCTGTTCCAGTTTTAACCGTAACAGTCTCTCCCTTAGAACGGTTTCCACCTAGGAAAGAATAAGATATAACTCTTCCAAGTTCTGCAGGATTTATTCCGAAACTTTTAAGTTTCTCCCTGTCCATAACTATTTTGGCCTCTGTATTTCCAGGCTCGACTGTAGATGAGACATCAACTACACCCGGTGCTCCAGTTACCATTTCCTGAACTTTGGCTCCAATCTCTGTTATTTCTTGAAGATTATCCCCGCTGATTCTAAATTCAATTGCTTTTCCCGGAGTATCTGTCTGGAAGTCATTTACTACCGATGGTTTTATATCCGGTATATCCGCTACCGCTGGACGCATATCCTCTATTATCTGGAATACTGTACGGTCTCTTCCATCTTTAGTACCTATATCCACATTCAGTATAACTTTCTTTTTGTCAATAAGTGCCGTATAGCTTTTGGTGTATTTATTATTCTCAGCTATCTTCGCCAGTTTTTCCCCTATTTCTTCAGCAGTTTCTATAGAGAGTCCCTTAGGTAGCTCTGCTACGAGAGAATACTTTCCAAAATCTTGCTTAGGAAAAAACTCTGTTTTTACTAGAGCTGGTCCTATTATCATCATGGCGATGAAGGCCCCTACAGCAACAAGAACTGTTTTTATTCTATTTCTGAAAGCAAAATCTATAAGTTTTGTATACTTAGCTTTTACTACTTTGAAAACTTTCCCCTCAGTAGTGACTGTGGCTTTTGAACTTAAAAATCTGCTTGCAACCATTGGCATCAGTGTCAGCGAAACTATAATTGCCGCTAGATTAGAATAGATTATTGAGTAAGACATATCCCTAAATATTTCACGGGCAAGTCCTGGAATGAAGAGTATTGGTATAAAAACAACCATTGTTGTAGCCGCTGAAGCCAGTATCGAAATCGTAACTTCTGTTGCTCCAAATTCCGATGCATCTCTCACTGTTTCATCTAGTTCTGTTATATGTCTATAGATATTATCTATAACAACTACCGAGTTATCTGTCAGCATTCCAACTCCTATAGAAAGTCCCATAAGAGAGATAAGGTTTATCGTTACCCCTTGAAAATACAGGAATACGAAAGTGAACATTATCGATATCGGAAGTGCCAAAGTTATCAGCATTGTAGCTCTGATATTTTTAAGGAAAAACAGTAAGACCACTGTTGCAAGAGCCAGTCCAGCCATGGCATTTCCCTTTACTCCTGAAATTGCTGAATTTATTGATTCTGAGGCATCAAAAATTACACTCGTCTCAACACCTGGAGGTGCATAGAGCTTCAAATCATCCAGACTTTTTTTGGCATTTTTATTTATATCCAGTGTATTTCCTGTTACAGATTTATTAAGACCTATGGAAACTGCATACTGTCCATCTCTCTTTGTAAGAGAATCTGCATCTTCAGTAGTCAGAACAACTTCAGCTATATCTCCAAGCCTCAGTGTTTTTCCACCAGATTTGATAATCATATTTCTAAAATCATCCAACTGACTAAACTCTCCCATAAATCTTGCAACTATCTCTTTACCACCAGTTTTGATAACTCCTAACGGCAGATTTAGACTGGAAGCTTTTACAATATCATAAACTTCTGTAGGCAAAAGTCCAAAAGCAGCCAGTTTATTGCTGTCAAATTGTATCTGAATCTGTTTATCAGCAGTACCTGCCACATCTACAGACCCCACACCTTGAATTCTTTCAAGTCTTGGTTTCACATATTCATCTATAAAGGTAGATAATTCCACCATATTGGGTCCCGATGCTATAACTTGCATAGTCAGAACTCCCATACCTGCCTGTTGCTTTTTAACCGAAGGATCTGATGCAGATTTCGGAAGATCTCCTTTTATGGTATCCACCTCTTTCTGTATATCTCCTTTTTTTTGATCCAAATCACTTCCATAATCAAATTCAGCTATAATAGTTGAACTTCCGAAGGCTGAAGTAGATCTGATTTTTTTTATTCCCTCTACATTAGGAAGTACATCTTCGATTTTTTTAGTTATTTGACTCTCAACATCCTCTGGTACAGCTCCATCCCACTGGGTCTGTACAGTAACAAGAGGAATATTTATATTGGGAAGCATCTCTGTTTTAAGCGTCATCAGTGCTACAAATCCCAAAAAGATCATAGAAATCATAAACATGGTTGTAGCGACTGGTCTTTTTATGGATAATCCAGCTAATGTCATTTTTATCTCCTCTTATTACTTGTTTTCAATCTCTTGAACTTTATCTCCATCATTTAATCCGAAGATTCCATCCACAACTACACTTTCCCCCTCATTTATAGCTTCTGAAAATACTTCTACAAAAGGAGCATTAATTGTTCCTGGTATCACTTCTACTCTCTTTGCCACACCATCTTTTACAATATAAATATAACTTAGAAGAGATCTCACTTGAACAGATTTTTCAGGTACCATAAGAGCATTTCTTTTACCTGCTGGAATAATAGCTTTCAGATACATTCCATCTTTTACCATGGCTCCTTGAGATGTCGGGTCTATATTCGGAATTCCAACTTTAACTTTATATTTTTTTGTTTCAGGGTCTGCAATGGGGTTTACCTCTTTTATATATCCCTTAAGCTCTCTGTTATCCAGTTCAGGTATTATAACTATCGCCTCTCCCCCAAGAGTAAGCTTAGAGAACCATTTCCCTGGAAAATCCACAAGAGCTTCCATCTCTGTTTCATCTATTATCGTGAAAAGTGTATCCCCTTTTTCAGTTTTGTTTCCAATTTTAGCAAAAAGATTTCCAACTATACCGTCATTTTTAGCAACTCTTTTCAGTTTATTGTATCTGTCTTGAGCATCTTCTAGTTGGGCCTTTTTAGTAAGGAAACCTCCCTCTGCATCTGTATATCTGTTTCTTATATCTGTGTATTCCTTTTCAGAAGCATTCCCCTTATCATAGAGTCTTTTATATTTATCATGATTATTCGTAGCAGTCTGAAGCGTCTCTTTAGCAGCTTGATATGCGGCACGAGCTGAACTATATTCAGCTTCCACTGTGGCGTCTGTACGTTCCATTATCACATCACCTGCTTTTACATGATCTCCGTTCTTCTTATTAATCTTAGTTACTATTCCCGCACTTTCTGCTATATAGTTAACTTTCTCTTTGGGTACTGCCACGGAGTCCGCCTCATATTTATCTGTGAGATCCCTTCTCATTATTTTTGTGGCTACTATCTTTTTGCCCTCTACGCTCTTTACCTCTTCAGCTGTCTCTTTTTTACATCCTGTAAAAAGAAGAAAAAGAGCCAAAATCAGAGCTGTAATTTTTTTTATGTACATAATATTACTTTCCCCCTATTAAATAAGTATTGATCTATATTTTTCGAATGCTAGATAGTATTCATCCAGAGTTTTGTTATATGCTACACGGGCTTCTCTCAGCTGAGTTTCAGAAGTTAAATAGTCCACTGTAGTAATTATTCCTGCCTCATATCTTTCTACATCCATCATAAAATTTTCCTCAGCAGCCATCATAGCCTTATATTGAGATGCTTTTATCTTTTCAAGATTTAGCATATTGAGATATGCTGAATTAAGATTCAATTCAATATTATCCCTAGCTATATCCTGATTGAGAGTTTGTTTTTCAATCTCTATTTTTGAAGCGCTATATAGATCATAATCCTTTCCGAATTGAAAAACATTCCAATTTACAGAAATTCCTCCTCTCCATTCTCCTTCATCTATCGTATCAGAATATTTCTGTTGCTCTGCAAAAGTTCCATATTTCATAAAACCATCCACTTTAGGAAGGAGCTCTGCACGTTTCCTTATTTTTTCAACTTCAGAAATTTCTACGTTATTCTGTGCAAGAAGAGCTGATATACTCTCCTCTTTCGCCTGTCTCAAATCATTTTCATAATCTATCTCGGCGGTCAAGTTATCTTTCACTCGGAATTCTGTAAGTTGAATCTCCTCTTCAGAAGGTATTCTCAGTTTTAGCTTTAAATTTTCTTTTAAAATTTTTATCTCGTTTACAGATTTTTCTATTTTAGCTTCCACGTCCAGAAGAGAATACTCTGTTTTTAGAAGATCCGTTTTCACAATAAGTCTCATTTCAAACTGAGTTTTCTGTCTCTCGTATCTAGCTAAAAGCTCTTTTTGTGAGGCTTCAAAGGCCTGGATATCTCTTTCATTTTTTATGATGGACGAATATATATTTACAACCTCCAAACGAATATCTCTTTTAGATGCTAGATATTCAAGATTGGCACTGGATTGATAAACCTTAGCTCCTTTTATAGCTCCTATAACTGTTCCTCCCTGAAAAAGAGGCTGTGATATCCCAAGACTTTGAGTATATCCAGTTTTGTCATCCACAGTTCTATTCACTCCAAGCCCTCTTTCATACTCCCCTTTCTGATATTGCCCGCTGTAAACTACAGATGGCAGGGCCAGTTTAAAGGCTGAACTTACATTTTTTTTTGAAATTTCAAGGTTCTTTTCAGCTATTTTTATCTCTCTGCTTCTATCTATTGAAAGTTCTATAGCTTCTTCCAAAGTTAAAGTTCTTCCTAGAGCAAGAGAGTTAATAAAAACTAGAAAAGAAAATATAAATCTCTTCTGCATAATTTAACTCCTTTATCCAAATTATAATTACTTGAAAAATTTTTTAATAGTTTTAATAAGAAAATTCATCTCTTCATCTATATTTTTTTCAGATACTTTTTTCAATACAGAATCTATATCCGAAATAAATATATTTCCATTCTCATTTTTACCGTAATAAAGAGAATTTTTCAGTGCAAGTGTCACCAATTCATCCATATACTCAGCATATCTTTTTATATCCCTTTCATTTTTAAGGTTAAGCTCACTGCTGAATTTTTCTATAATTTCATACCAATGCTTTATATTTAAATTTTTTATCTCGATAAGTTTTTCAGTTATTTCCCTACTTAAAGACTCCAGATTTAAAGTTAGATGGTAAAAGAAAAGTGTCCTAAAAGCTATTTCCTCATTTACTCTAAATTTTTTATCCACTGAATAAGTGAGGAGCTCTTCAAAAGGAAGATTTTCATTTCTTACCTCACTGTTTTTTTCAGATATAGCTCTAGCAGCTTCATCTAATATTGTCATTATCAACTGATCTTTACTTTTAAAGTAGGTGTAGAAACTACCTTTAGCTATATTTATCCTGCTGGTTATATCTTCTACATTGGTTTTCTGATACCCTTTTTCGATAATAAGCTGTTTAGCTGAGAGAATTATCATCTCTCTTTTTTTTTCCCTGTTAATATCCGATTTCTTATTCACAAACCCCTCCAAAAATTCATTTGACTAATCAGTCACAACATCGCCAATTAAAGTATATATGAACTATTCTCATTTGTCAATAAAATAGCTCTCTAATTTACTTTTTTACCCTTTAATGTTAGAATAATTTTATGAAATATTTTTAGTGTTTTGAGGAGGTATAAGCACAATGATAAACAGAAAAAAATTTTTTTTGATAGTCGTCCCACTTTTAATTGGGGTTTTTATATATATTTTCTTCCGAAGCAGACATCTTTTCTATTATAATTTTTTTCATATACTTAATGTAGATGAGGATATACGGGAATATCGTATTCTTCTATGGAAATATAGAAAATCTATACCTAATTGGATTATATACTCTCTTCCAGACGGACTCTGGATCTATTCTTTTGGAATAGCTCTTCTCTATGGAAGTCAATTTTTTATTTTAGATTCTCTATTTTTTATCGGAATTACAATTTTTATGGTAGGCTTTGAATTTTTTCAGATGAGGTTTGGAGGACACGGAAGTTTAGTTGGAACTTTTGATTTGACAGATATTTATTGTTTTATTGGAGGATCCTCTCTTGCTCTCCTGTCGTCTTTTTTTTCCGTAAGAACTCAGAGAATATACCTTTTTCAGAAGCTTAAAATCTACACTTTGAAAACCCTGTTTTCCAGGCTTTTTATCATTTTTTTATTTACTGTACTGGCTATCTTTCCAACACTTTTTAAGTTTTAATTGTGAAATTTATATGACATTTGTTCCGACTTTGTAACATTTATACTTGACTTGGTATTCAAATCATGATATAATTGAGTCCTATGTATTTTTTATTCAATGGGAGGCTTTATCATGTCAAATACTAAACAACAAAAGCAAACTGCTTTTGAAAAGTTTCTGAACTTCGTCGAAGTTGTCGGAAACAAATTACCACACCCTGTCGCTATGTTCTTCGGTTTCTTCGTAGTTACTATGGGACTTTCTTTCGTTTTAGCTAAAATGGGTATCTCTGTTAGCTACAATGAAATTTCAAGAGCTACAAATCAAGTTATAACAAAAACTACAACAGTTCAAGATCTTTTAACTGCAAGTGGAATAAACGGTGTTTTTACCACTGCTATAAAAAACTTTACTAATCACGCTGCCCTAGGATCAATAGTTGTTGCTATGCTAGGTGTAGGTCTTGCTGAGGGTACTGGACTTATGTCAGCGAGTATAAAGAAGCTGGTTCTTTCTACTCCGAAATCAATGGTTTCTGCCATAGCTGTTTTTGCTGGAGTTATGTCAAACGTTGCTTCTGATGCTGGATATGTTGTTCTTATACCTCTTGGAGCTGTAATATTCCTATCTTTCGGTAGACATCCTCTAGCTGGTATCGCTGCCACTTTTGCGGGAGTATCTGGTGGATTCTCTGCAAACCTTTTAATCGGAAGTACAGATCCATTACTAGGAGGAATAACTACTACTGCAGCTCAGATATCTTTACCTGGATACAGTGTTGATCCTACTGCAAACTTTTACTTCATGTTCGTTTCAACATTCCTAATAACTATTCTTGGTGCTTTCATCACGGATAAAATTGTTGAACCAAGACTTGGAGAGTACAAAGGTCCAAAGTTAGAGGGAGATTCTCATTCTCAACTTACAGATCTTGAGAAAAAAGGACTTAGAGCTTCTTTAATCTCTTTCATAATCTTCATTGCTGTTGTTTGTTTAATGGTTCTTCCAGAAAATGCTGTACTTAAACTTACTCCTGAGCAAATCGCAGCTTTCGTTAAAGCTAACGGAAGACAACCTGAAGTTATGGAATTATTAAAGCCTTTCTTCGGAGATTCAATCGTATTTATACTAATGCTTGCTTTCTTTATACCTGGACTATTCTACGGTATAGCTGCTAAAACTGTAACTTCTCATAAAGATGTTATCAAGTCTCTTAACAAAGCTATGTCATCATGTGGACCGGTTCTTGTTATCATATTTATGTCAGCGCAATTCGTATACGTATTCAACAAATCTAACATCGGTATTGTAATCGCTGTTAATCTTGCTGGAATTTTAAAGAGTTTAGGTATTTCTGGAATTTGGGCTGCAGTTGGTCTTATATTCCTTACTGCCTTTGTTAACCTTTTCATAGGAGGAGCTTCTTCTAAATGGTTAATGCTTTCTCCGGTTTTCATTCCAATGTTCGCAGAATTAGGAATGACTCCAGAGTATACTCAG
Source organism: Fusobacteriaceae bacterium (assembly GCA_051646055.1). Taxonomy (GTDB): domain Bacteria; phylum Fusobacteriota; class Fusobacteriia; order Fusobacteriales; family Fusobacteriaceae; genus JAGNZR01. The sequence goes on along the minus strand of JBOFCM010000129.1, from coordinate 18,728 downwards.
CTTGCTTACAGAATTGGAGATTCTACTACAAACATAATATCTCCTCTAATGACGTATTTCCCAATCATAGTTGGATTTGCTTCTAAGTACGCTGAAAAAGATGACGATATGGGAGTTGGAACTATTATAGCTATGATGCTTCCATACTCAATCCTGTTCCTAATCGCATGGTCTATCATGTTCGTTATCTGGTCTTACACAGGATTACCAATTGGACCAGGGGTTCAAATGTTTATGTAATTATTCAACCGGAAAGAAAAATTCTTTCCGGTTTTTTTTATTCTGACATTTCCCTGACACATTAAAATATTATAATAAGTTAATTATAATATTTTGGAGGTAATAAAATGAAAAAAATAGTAATAGTCGGATTCTTACTTATAGGAGCTTTATGTTTGGGCAATACACAGCAGCCAACACCATTATCTAGAGACGGAAAAATTTTAACTAAAAACATGAGGATGCATAAGGGTAAAAAAAGCATGAATAAAAATCTAGAAAACTCCCTTACTCCTGAACAGAAAATAGCTATTGAGAAAAATAAAATAGCTATACAAGAAAAAAGATTAGAAGTTAAAAAATCTCTTTTGGATAAAAATCCTGATTGGAAAAAAATTGAAAAATTGAATTTGGAGTCTGCTGTACTTCACTCGAAAAATAGAACCGAGATGCAAAAATTAAAGTTCGAATTTTCAAAAGCAAATTAACACTCTAAAAATCTTTTATAAAAAATAAAAAGATAATTCTCAGCTCCTTAGAATATTATTTTAATGCAATCTATTAAAAGGAGGAAGAAAATGGGAATTTTATCTTGGATTATATTGGGACTTATTGCTGGTGCTCTAGCTAAGCTTATTATGCCAGGTAAAGACGGAGGAGGATTTTTTATTACCATGGCATTAGGTATTGTTGGTGCTCTTGTGGGAGGTTTTCTAGGAGGACTTATAGGATTCGGGTCTGTTCAAGGGCTTAACCTAGGTAGCATTCTTACAGCCACAGCGGGTGCCTTTATTGTCCTTTTCATTTACAAAAAATTCAAAAAGTAAAAAAAATCCCCTCAGCTTTTTAAACTGAGGGGATTTTTTTTAAAATAGTCCTGAAATTACTCCATTTTCATCGATGTCAATAAGTTCTGCTGCAGGAATTTTTGGAAGTCCAGGCATATCTATTATTCCACCTGCCATGGCTATTATAAATCCCGCTCCGGCAGCTATCTTTATTTCATCTATATGCACTGTAAAGTTTTTCGGTCTTCCTAACAGTGTTGCATTATCTGATATAGATTTCTGAGTTTTGGACATACATATAGGAAGATCTCCATATCCCAGTCCTTCCAATTTCTCCATCATTTTTCTAGCTTTTATAGAGAATGTAACTCCATCTGCACCATATATCTCTTTAGAAATTTTTTCTATTTTTTCTTTTATAGGAAGCTCTAATTCATATAATGGTCTATACTTGTCCTCACCTTTTTCAATAGCCTCAAGAACTAGATTTGCAACTTCTTTTCCTCCCTCTCCACCTTTTGCCCAAACATCGCAAAGAGCAACTTTAGCCCCCAGAGATTCACAGTGATTTTTTATAAGATTAAGTTCAGCATCTGTATCTGTAAGGAATTTATTTATAGCGACTACTACTGGAAGTCCAAATTTATGAAGATTTTCTATGTGTTTGTCTAGATTTTCCATTCCTTTTTTCAGAGCATCCAAATTCTCTGCATTCAGGTCCTTTAATCCTCCGTGGTGCTTAAGAGCTCTCACTGTAGCCACTATAACCACACAGTTGGGAGTTAATCCTCCCTTTCTGCACTTTATATCCAGAAATTTTTCTGCACCTAAATCAGCTGCAAATCCAGCCTCGGTCACTGTATAATCTGAAAGTTTAAGAGCCATTTTTGTAGCAAGAATGGAGTTACATCCATGAGCTATATTGGCAAAAGGGCCTCCGTGAATTATAACCGGTGTGTTTTCAAGAGTCTGCACAAGATTAGGTCTTATTGCTTCTTTCAGAAGGGCTGTAACCGCTCCCTGAATTTTAAGATCTTTTATTTTAAGGGGTTCTCCCATGTTGTTATATCCAAATATCATCTCTCCAATCTTCTCTTTTAGTTCCATCAGAGAGTTGGAAAGACATAAAGTAGCCATTATTTCCGAAGCTACTGTTATCTGGAAAGAGTCCTGACGTGGTGCCCCATTCTCTTTTCCTCCCAATCCTATAACTATATCACGAAGAGATCTGTCATTCATATCCACGACCCTCTTCCAAGTTATTTTTGTAATATCAATATTTAAATGATTTCCATGTTTTATATGGTTATCTATACAGGCAGATACAAGATTATGTGCCACTCCAATAGCATGAAAGTCTCCATTAAAATGAAGATTTATCTCTTCCATAGGAACTACCTGTGAATATCCTCCACCTGCTGCTCCACCCTTCATTCCAAATACTGGACCAAGAGATGGTTCACGGAGCGCTGCTATAGACTTTTTTCCAAGTTTATTAAGTGCCTGAGTTAACCCAACTGTAACCGTTGATTTTCCCTCTCCAGCCGGAGTCGGTGTTATTGCAGTTACCAGTATGAGCTTTCCATCCTTTTTGCTTTCATTCTTCTTTAATAATGATAAGTTAAGTTTCGCCTTATATTTCCCGTAATTTTCAAAATCTTCTTCGTGGATTCCCACTTTTTTAGCAATTTCAACTATTGGAAGCAGTTTTGCCTCCTGTGCTATTTGAATATCAGATTTCATATTTTCCACCCTTCATTATTTTGGTTATATTCTTCAGAATATTTTTAATATTAAACCAGTTTCTGAGAGTTTTGTCAACCCTAAAGAAAGTTATAGACCTCCTCTAGGAGGCCCGACTTTATTATCTTTGCTCTCTTTTTTAGTTCAAAAGACTTCCGCTCTAAATCAGCTTTTAGCATCTCGTCTGAAAGATTGGGAAGATTCACCCGAATATTCATCACAGCTCCCTCCAGTCCTGAATAGAGAAGAGTTGTCGCTACTCCCACATCACTTATAGCATTTTTATTTCCATAAGTTACGAAATAATCAAGCAAATGTAGGACTTCACTAGAAAGTTGAGCTATTTTCAAAGGTGTCTCTATAGTCTTTTTAGTTGCCTCCTCCATAGCCACACTCCTAATTTTTTTCTCCTCCTCGGTCTCTTTGGGCATTTTCATGGCCGCCATAAAAATATTGAAACTTTCGGTATCTTTGTCCACCAATTTTTTTAATTCCTCTTCTATTTTCTTAAGCTCCTGGAAACGTCTTTTAAACTCTACCTTTATCCCTTCATCTAGTCCTTCAAATTTCTTCTTTCCAAAGCTGAGATGCCCTACCATCCTCACAAGAGATACACCTAAAGCTGATACAAGTGCCGAAGCAGAACCTCCTCCTGGAGCAGGTGATGGCGAATCCACCTCGCTCAAAAACTCATCTATTGTTAAATCTACTAATTTCATATCTCCCCCTAATAACATAACTGCCCATTGCTTACTACCAGCTGACCATTTTTATAAACAGAATCTATAAAGTTAATTCCGAAATGATAGATTATAAAATCTAAATTATTGGAGTTAAATATATTGATATCAGCTTTTTTCCCAACCTCTATGGTTCCAACACTGAGAGATCTATTTACAGCCCAAGCGGCATTCTGAGTCACCCCTGCAAGAACTTCTTTAGGAGATAATTTCATCTGGGATGCTGCTATCTGCATAACGAGCTGAAGATTTTCTGTAGGACATGATCCTGGATTGTAGTCTGTAGCTATAGCCACTGCTCCTCCATACTCTATTATTTTCCGTGCAGGAGCATAATTTTCCCCTAAATTAAAAGATGTTCCTGGAAGAACTACAGATGTCACACCATTTTTCACCATGCTTTTTAGTCCTTCATCACTGGCTGCCAGAAGATGTTCAGCTGTCCTAGTCCCCAATTCTCCTGCCAGTTCAGCTCCACCCAGACACACTATCTCATCAGCATGAATTCTTAGACCATAGCCAAGCTTTTTTGCTGCTAACAATATTTTTCTACTCGTCTCTACAGAAAAAATATTGTTTTCACAAAATATATCACAAAATTCTGCCAAATTATTTTCCTTTATAATCGGTAAAACCTTTATTACAAATTCTGCATATTCTTCAGCTCTCCCTTTAAATTCCTCAGGAATAGCATGAGCCCCCATATATGTAGAAACTATATCTATCGGATGTACCTGATTTAAAAATCTAGCAACTTCCAACTGCTTTATTTCGGTTTCAAAATCCAAACCATACCCGCTCTTTGCTTCCACTGTGGTAACTCCCAGAAGCAGCATCCTATCTAAGCTAGATTTGGCTTTATCTTTCAGCTCTTTAAAACTAGCATTTCTAGTAGCTTTTACACTGCTAAGAATTCCTCCTCCTCTTGCAAGAATATCTAGATACGGAACTCCCTCTAACTTCATCTGAAACTCATTTTCACGGGAACCACCGTGAACAAGATGTGTATGGCAGTCAATAAAGCCCGGAGTTACCAGTTTCCCTCCCACATCCCTCCTTTCTGTGCTTTCCATTAGATATTCGGCGGGACACTCTCCTTCTCCTATAGCTATTATAGTATCATCACTTATTGCTATATAAGCATTTCTGAGGATATCTATATTTTTCATCTGCTCTCCGCAGAGAGGAGTTACACCTCTCCCTGTGGCAAGTTGTCCTATATTTTCAATAACAAGATTTGCCTTCATATTTTCTCAAATTCCTTTCTATTTTAAAAGTTCAGTTTCTATTACCTTATCTACAGTGCTTCCATGATCTAATCCTATATAATATTCCAAAGATTCCGTTACAGCATCCATAGGCAGAGCTCCTATAATTTCACTTCCTATTATATTTATTCCATACCTTCTAGCTTCCATTTTTACAGCTTCGAAAACCCTATATATGGGATTCTTTTTATAGTCCTTTATATTCATCGTCACCTGAACAAAACCTTTTTCTTTTATTTCTGCAGGTCCTGCCTGAATAAATCTGAAGCCTCCGCTTGAGAATCTAATGGCGGCGGCTATTTTTTTAGCTATCTCTACATTTTGTGTATTCAGATTTATATTGTAGGCTATAAGAGGCATTCTTCCCCCAATAGCAGTAACTCCCGCTGTAGGATGTATTTTTCTATCTCCATAATCAGGTCCCCATTCTGGAAGAAGAAGTTTTTCAGCCATTCCCTCAAATTGTCCCTTTCTTATGTCTGGGAGAGAGATTCTGTTGGGAGCTGATGCTGAATTTTCATATAGAAATATTGGAATCCCATATCTTTTATTTACCTCTTGTGCCACTTTTTTAGAAAGTTCTACACACTCCTCCATTTTCATATTTTTAATAGGTATAAAAGGTACAACATCTGTTGCCCCCATTCTTGGGTGCTCTCCTTTCTGAACATTCATATCTATGATTTCTGTAGCAACTCCAATTGCTTCTATTACTGCTTCTGCCACAGCCTCAGGTTCACCTAAAACAGTGATTACAGTCCTGTTATAATCTTTATCAGGTTCGCATCCCATAAGGGTAACTCCTGCTTTCTGTTTAAAAACTTCTGAAATTTTAGCTACTTTTTCTAAATCTGTTCCCTCACTGAAGTTTGGAACACACTGTACAACTTTTACCATGTTTCCTCCCGATTTAAATTTTATCTACCAATTTAGAAATCAATGTTTCTTCTGCTATATACGGAAGAGTAATATGATCCTGCCCTTTATTTTCCTTATTATACTCTATAACCGTCTCAATGGAGTTATTATTTCTTGCCCAAGCACGTCTCGCCACTCCTCCCATAACATCCCAAGGCATGGCCGTTCTGAGAATTTCATCCACTCTATGGCTTCCGTCCAGCACCATCCCGAATCCTCCATTTATGGATTTACCGATTCCTACCCCTCCACCGTTATGGAGAGCTATCATGCTCATCCCTCTAGCTGCATTTCCTGCAAAACAGTGAGTTGCCATCTCTGCCATTATATTACTTCCATCTTTAATATTGGAGGTCTCTCTAAATGGAGAATCTGTTCCTGATACATCATGGTGGTCACGTCCCAACATTACCGGCCCTATCTCTCCCCTTCTTACCATATCGTTGAATTTAAGCGCAATATTAGTTCTGCTCATGGCATCCTGGTAGAAAATTCTGGCCTGAGTTCCTACCACAAGTCCATTTTTATCCGCATCCTTTATCCATTCATAGTTGTCTCTGTCCTGATATCTTCTAGTAGGATCTACAAGGCTTAAAGCTGCCGCATCAGTCTTAAGAAGATCCTCATGTTTTCCACTTAGACATACCCATCTGAATGGTCCATATCCATAATCAAATAGTTCAGGTCCAAGTATATCTTCCACATAAGATGGGAAGATAAATCCATCTTTGTCATTTATTCCATTTTTAGATATTTCCATAACTCCTACATCGTATATAGATTTTAGAAAACTATTTCCGTAATCGAAGAAATATGTTCCAGCTGCAGTAAGTTTTTTTATAACTTGGTAGTGCCTTACTAAAGTTTTATCCACAAGTTTTCTAAATTTTTCTCTATCTGCCCCCAGAAGTTTCGTTCTCTCTTCAAAAGTTATTCCTGCAGGACAGTATCCCCCCTCGTATACAGCATGACAAGAAGTCTGGTCTGAAAGTAGATCTATTTTCACCCTGTTTTCAGCGGCATATTCTAAAAGTTCAACTATATTTCCATGGTACGCTATAGCATATGGAGTTTTTGTATCTATTTTTTCCTGAGCCATCTGAAAGGCTTCTTCTGGAGTTCTTGCAATTTTATTTATCCAACCTTGTTCCAGTCTCGTATGGATTCTTGATAGGTCTACCTCTGCTATTATTCCAACGCCTTTGGCGATAACAGTGGCTTTCCCCTGAGCTCCGCTCATTCCACCCAGCCCCGATGTTACAAAAAGTTTTCCTGCAAGATCCCCATCTGCTGGAACTCCGCAAAACAGTCTCCCTGCATTGAGAATTGTAGAATATGTTCCATGCACTATTCCCTGAGGTCCTATATACATCCATCCACCAGCTGTCATCTGTCCGTAGTTGGCTACTCCTAGAGCTGTGGCTCTCGTCATGTTGTCAGGATCATCAAAAAGCCCCACCATGAGCCCGTTGGTTATTATAATTCTCGGAGCATGAGGAGTAGATTTGAAAAGCCCTACCGGATGGCCTGAAGACACGACAAGAGTCTGATCCTGTGTAAGGTTTTCTAAATACTTTTTAATAAGCAGATATTGCATCCAGTTCTGACATACTTGACCTGTTTCTCCATAGGTTACAAGTTCATAGGGGTAAAGAGCTATGGCAAAATCTAAATTGTTATCTATCATAACCTGAGCCGCCGCTCCCTCTACACACTTACTTTTATACTCCCCAATGGGTTTACCCCATATTCTTCCTTCCGGCCTAAATCTGTACCCATAAATTCTTCCGTGCTCTAGAAGTTCATTCAAAAACTCAGGAGCAATTTCTTCATGGTACTCCCCAGGTACATATCTCAGTGCATTTTTTAGGGCAAGCTTGATCTCATCCTTTGTAAGAGTGAGAGTTCTCATGGGGGCTCTCCTCAGTTTGGGATCAAATTTAGGAACCGCTCTTGGAATATCCATCTCCGTAAGTTTTATCGTCATCGCTTCTGCTATCTCTCTATTATTTATCATTGTTTCCCTCCAAATATTTTTTCCCTAAATCTTAAACCTTTATCTCTCCTATCACAGACTCAACGGCTCTGACTATCTCCCCATCTGCAATCAATTTTTCTACTGTATTTATATCCAAATACATAACTCTGTCATCTTCCAATTTGGTCACATATTTTCTTACTATTCCATAGGCTGCTGCCGTTCCTCTTCCTAAACCTGAATTCCCTCTCAGATCTACCCCTTGACACGCTGCCAAAAGTTCCATAGCAATGGCTTTTCTAGAATTTTTAAGTATCTCATACCCTTTTCTTGCTGCTATGGTTCCCATAGATACATGATCCTCCTGATTTCCTGAAGATGGTATAGAGTCCACACTGGCAGGATGAGCCAAAACTTTATTCTCTGATACAAGGGCTGCTGCACTGTATTGGACAATCATAAATCCAGAATGAAGTCCACCGTGAGGAGTTAAAAATGCAGGTAGTCCAAAATTAAGCTGGGGATTTACCAATCTCTCCAATCTTCTCTCAGAGATATTCCCCATCTCTGAACAGGCAATTCCTAAAAAATCAAAAGGTAAAGCCATTGGCTGTCCATGGAAGTTTCCGCCAGATATAACCTGCTCCTGATCTGGGAATATAATAGGATTATCTGTTACAGCATTCATTTCTATCTCTACTTTATTTAGCACAAAATTTATCGCATCTTTACTTGCTCCATGGATCTGAGGGGTGCATCTCAAAGTATAGGGGTCTTGGACTCTCAGCTGACCTTGTTTGGTAGTCATCCTGCTTCCATCTAGAATTCGCAATATATTCGATGCCGAATCTATCTGTCCCTTATGCCCTCGAATCTTGTGTATTTTTTCATCATAGGCACACGTTATTCCATTTAATGCTTCCATAGTGACTGCAGCTGTTATATCTAAGGTTTTCATTAAAATTATTGCCTCATAGACTGCCAATGCTCCCACTGAGGTCATTGCCTGGGTTCCGTTTATAAGAGCCAATCCCTCTTTCGATGATAAGAATTCTAAAGGCTTTATTCCAGCCCTAGAAAGAGCTTCTGCTCCACTCATTCTCTGCCCCTTATAAAATGCTTCTCCCATTCCCAAAACAACCAAAACCATATGAGAAAGAGGCGCCAGATCCCCAGATGCCCCCAATGAACCTTTTTCAGGAATCACAGGAAACACATCACTGTTCAGTATTTCTACCATCTTATCCACAGTTACCCTTCTGATACCTGAGTTTCCGATGATGAGATTATTTATTCTAAGAAGAAGTATACCTCTCACTATCTCTTCTGAAAAAGGTTCTCCCACTCCACAAGAATGACTTACAATAAGGTTTCTCTGAAGATCTGAAGTTTCATCTTTAGATATAACTATATCTGAAAATTTTCCAAAACCTGTAGTTAATCCATATATAACTTTGGAGTCCTCTATAAGTTTCTCCACATATATTCTAGATTTTTCAATTCTTAAGTAGGCTTCTTCTGCAATTCTCACAGTTTGTCTATGTCTTACTACATTCACAAAATTTTCTAAAGTCAATTTTTCATTCCCAAGAATTACTGTGTTTCCCATATCATCCCTCCATTTTTTTGTTCCCACAATTTTAGGATACTATATTTTTTATGAATAATCAAGAGACTTACTATTTTAAATTAAAAAAACCACATCTTAAAATGTGGTTTTTGTTTTTTATTTGTCTTTTAAAATTAATTTCCGAACAATCTTCTAAATATACTACTTTCTTTTTCTAGATTTCCTTCTTGCTTTTCGGGGATTTTACCATCTCCTGAAACAGGTATTCCTACTGCTGGACGGTAAAATAACCCGGCTATACCGTTAGAATACTTAGTGTCTCTCTCTAAAGATATTCTTCCACTTCTAAGGAGAAACTCTCTTCCTCCAGAAGTAGCGATAAGTCCATTTTTAGAGTTAAGATTTTGTGTTATAAGGGTGCCCTTTTTTATATTATCATCTATAAACTGGAATTTTTCTGGTATATAGAGCCCTTTGTCCACCAACTGTTTATAAAACTCTCCCCAAATAGGTGCTGGCCCACTTCCTCCTGTAAGATTTTCCTTGATTTCTCTGTTGTCATCGTAACCTAAGTAAATAGTTGTGGTGTATTTAGGTGTTATTCCTGCAAACCAAATTGTCCTATTCTGGTTTGTAGTTCCTGTTTTTCCACCCTGGTCTATAAGATTTCCATTTTTATCCTTTACTTCAGCTCTCTTAGATGTTCCACTTCTTACTGAACTTTCTAGCATATAAGTAATCAAACTTATATCTACTGAATCAAATTCTTTCTGCTTTTTTACTTCAGAGTGATATATCTGATTTCCAAATCTATTCTGCACTTCTTTGACTATTATAGGCTTTACTGAATACCCTCCATTTGCAAAGACTGCATAGGCCTGTGAGAGTTCCAATGGTGTCCCCTCGTAAGTCCCCAATGAAGCTGTCAGATTATTAGGAACTTTGAATTCTGTTCCGAATTTTTTCGTAGTTTCTTTAAGAGCAGGAACACCCACTTTCTCAAGAAGTTTTATCGATACCATATTCAAAGATTTATCCAAAGCATCCAGCAGAGTTATATTTCCATAATATCTGTCACCGTAATTTTTAGGTTCCCAGTTTCCGTACTTTACTTTATTGTCGTCTATAATGGCATTCATCTCTGTTCCGCTCTGAAGGGCAGTAAAATAGAGGAAGGGTTTTGCTGAAGACCCCAATTGTCTTTTGGCCATTACAGCACGGTTAAAGTTACCTATTTTATAATCTTTGCCTCCTATTACTGCAATAACTTCCCCTGTTTCTGAGTTTATAGTTGCCATTCCATACTGAAGACCAGGCCTTGCATTCAAGAACTGACTTTTTGTGAAAAGTTCTTTAGCAGTTTTTTGAATCTCCACATCCACTGTAGTATAAACTTTCAGTCCTTCTGAATATATCATCTCATCAGAAAAAACTCTTTCCCCATCACTATTTTTTTCATTTCTTAAAAATTCATGCACAAGATCTGTAAAATCAGGGACACTAGATTCTGTTCTGGCTTCTTTGGGATAAATTATTGTCGTTGCTTTCCCATCTATTTTTTTCAAATTTATTTTTTCATCATAAACTACAAATTTATGATTCAGAGCTTCATCGTGTTCAGGTTTAGTTATAACTCCATCTTTCAACATCTCTCCCAGTATGAGATGAGCTCTTTTCAAAGCCTCATTTAAATTCCTTCTAGGATTATATCTTTCAGGACGGTTAGGCATTCCTGCCAACATTGCTGACTCTGCCAGATTTAGTTCAGCAGGAGTTTTTCTCATAAAACTATATGCTGCTGATTTTATTCCGTAGGATCCTGAACCAAAATTTATCTCATTGAGATATTTTTCCAATATTTCGTCCTTAGTAAAGATGCTCTCTATTTCAAAAGTGATAAGAGCTTCCTTAACCTTTCTAGAAAGTTTTTTCTCAGATGTAAGAAAAGCATTTTTAGCAAGCTGTTGGGTTATGGTACTAGCTCCCTGGACAGCTCTTCCTGCTGAAATATTGGCAATTACCGAGGCTATATTTCTTTTTATGTTCAGACCATAATGATTATAAAAAGTTTTATCCTCTATGGACACTACAGCCTTTTTAAGATTTTCAGAAATATTTTCAAGATTTACAGGTTCCCTTTTTTCCCTGTAGATACTGTCAATAAGCACTCCGTTTCTATCATAAATTGTGGTAGGCACAGAAGGTGTATAATTCGTTACAAGCTCTTCTATATTTGGAAGTTCCTTATAATTTTTATATACGAAGGTCCCTGCCCATACAGCTGCTCCAGCTCCAAGAAGGAAAATAAGAGCAAAAATTCCCATTAAAATTCTCACAACTATTTTTTTCATCTTTACCCCTACGAATAATTTTACTTTAGTTTTTCAGTTTTTCTTCTAAGTTGTCCACAGGCTCCGTCAATATCTGTCCCTTTTTCTCTTCTTACAAAAACATTTACCTTTCTGATATCCTCAAGAACACTTACAAATTTCTCTATTTTCTTATCCAGTGGTCTTTCATAAGGTTTTCCTTCTATCGGGTTATAAGGAATAATATTAACAATGTGATCAAAATCATGGACAAAATCAGCCAGTGCATTGGCATCCGCATCTGATACATTGACATTATTCAGCAGAATATATTCAAAAGTTATTCTTCTTTTTGTCTGTCTCTGGTACTCTTTAAGTACTGTGTGCAGATCCTCTAAAGGATATGCCTTGTTTATAGGCATAATTGCATCTCTTTTTTCATTGATTGCACTGTGCAGAGATATCGCCAGTTCCACATGTACTTTACGCTCTAAAAGTTTTTCAATAGCTGGAACTATTCCTGATGTCGATACCGTTATCTTTCTTTTAGAGATATTGATTCCAGACTCATCAGAGAATATCTCAAGAGATTTTATTAGATTTTCAAGGTTAAGAAGAGGTTCTCCCATTCCCATGTAAACTATATTAGTCAGATGTTCCCCTTTTTTTACAAGTCTTCTCTCTACTGTATATACCTGATTCAAAATTTCACTAAGATTTAGGTTTCTTGCAAATCCATTTATAGCTGTTGCACAGAAATCACAGTTTACAGCACATCCAACCTGTGATGAGATACACAGAGTATTTCTATCTTTAGATTTAATTAGCACAGTCTCTATGCTATTTCCATCTTCCAGTTGGAATAGGAATTTTTCTGTACGGTCTATTTTCGACTCTTGATATTTTACAAGATTAAGAAGAGGGATGTATGACACCTCTGAAAGTTTTTCTCTGTCTTTTAAAGATATATTCGTCATCTCATTGATATCTCTTGCCATTTTTTGATGTAACCACTGATAAATCTGCTTTGCATAGAATTTTTTCATTCCATTTTCTACCACAAATTTCTCCAGTTCATTTTTTGTTAAGTTAAGTAAGTTTATCTTATTTTCCATAATTACCTCCATAATCTGAGTTTACCTTAAATTATACCATATCTTTTCCAATATGTCTTTATTAAAATAGTTTTTTAGTTATAACTAAAAAACATTTAAAGGAAATTCTAATCTTCTTAAAGTATATTTTCATACTGGAATTTAATTATTTTAAATGGAGGTTTAAATTATGAAAAAAGAAACATCAGATTTTTTAAATTTATCTGAAAAAAGAAGAACATATTACAATATATCTAGAGAGAGTACCACAACAGATGAGGAACTTCAAAACATTTTGGAGAGAGTAGTGAAGAATACCCCCTCCGCTTTTAACTCTCAAAGTACAAGACTCTCCCTACTACTTGCTGGAGAGCATGAAAAATTATGGAATATTGTCATGGAAACTCTCAGAAAAATTGTTCCACCAGAAAAGTTTTCAGATAGCGAAGCTAAAATAAATTCCTTTAAAAACGGATATGGGACGGTACTTTTCTTCGAAGATATGGATGTGGTAAAATCTTTGCAAGAGATGTTCCCACTCTATAGCCATAACTTCCCAATTTGGTCTCACCATACCAGTGCTATGCATCAGTTTGCAACTTGGACAGCTTTGGAACTTGAAGGAATGGGAGCATCCTTACAGCATTATAACGAACTCATTGAAGAGGAAGTTAAGAAAAACTGGAACTTTCCTGCTTCATGGAAACTTATAGCCCAGATGCCTTTCGGTAAGCCTACTGCTCAACCTGGAGAGAAAGAATTTCAACCTTTAGAAAAGAGACTTTTCGTAAAAAAATAAACAAAAAAAAGGGAGTTTCAGTGATGATAGAAACTCCCTTTTTAATAGATTAATATGTGTGATTTTTAAACCTAACTCTTACTGCCATCTTCAATCAGCTTTAATTCTCCGGTTTTAGGGTTGATAATCAGCGCATGGACAGCTACATTTTCTGGTAGAAGAGGGTGCTTTCTTACTATTGCTACACTTTTTCTCAGAGATTCTTCTATACATGAAAAACCGTGCAACCATTCTTTGACATCTATTCCAGAATTGTAGAGAGTATTTATTATTTCATCTGATATTCCTTTTTTCTTCATCTTTTGAACTATATCCTCTGTATCCAAATTACACATTCCGCATTCCTCATGGGCTACGATGTAAATTTCATTTACGTCGAATTCATAGATGGAAACCAGTATACTTCTCATAGCACTTCCAAAGGGATGCACTATGACTCCTCCGGCATTTTTTATAATTTTAGCATCTCCATTTCTTACTGACATAGCCTGAGGCAAAAGTTCCGTGAGCCTGGTATCCATACATGAAACAATTACCATTTTTCTATCTGGATGTTTTGTAGTATTATATTTTTTATATTCTTCATTTTTTACGAAATTTTTATTAAATTCCAAAATATCATTTAAATTACTATTTTTCAGCATAAATTCCAATTCACTTCCTTTTCTTTAATTATGTTTCCACTATAATAGTATACTTTATTTTTTGAATCTTATCCATAGCTTTTTTGTCTCGCTATTTTTTTTATCATGAACTTATATTGACATAATTCACTCTACAAGCCAGTCCCACTATGCAATGTGTGATTGACTAATTAAAAAAAATGTCGGAAAATTTATCCGACACTCATTTTTTTTATTCTATTGTAAAATCTTTAGGTATCCCGAAGAACCATGTGATTACAAATCCAGCTGCATAGGATATAAATAGTCCTATCACATATGACATTATTTTTCCAGGAATAATCAGAGGAATAGCTGTTATACCCGAAGGTCCGAAAGCTACTGAAGCAACTCCTGTCAGAGCACAAAACGCTCCTCCCAGTCCCCCTCCTATTGCAGCAGTGATAAATGGTTTTCCAAGCGGCATTGTAACTCCATAAATAAGAGGTTCTCCAACTCCAAGAATTCCAACCGGAAGTGCCCCTCTTATAATATCTCTTAACTTATAATCATCTTTAGCCTTTATATAAAGGGCAATTGCTGCTCCAACTTGTCCAGCTCCTGCCATGGCAAGAATCGGATAGAGAGCTATGCTTCCGAATTTTTCTAATTGAACAACATAAAATGGTATAAGTCCGTGGTGAAGTCCTACAACAACCAAAGGAAGAAAGAGAGCTGAAAGAACAAATCCTGAAACTACAGCCATAGGTCCCTGTGTCATAATAAGTGTACTTAACATCATAATGATAATATCAGAAACATATCCCGCTACCGGCATAATTATGAATATTGTAAGAGCTCCTGCTATAGTCAGTGATATAAATGGGGTCATTATTGTATCCAACATATCCGGCATTATCTTTCTTACTTTTTTTTCAATCCAAGCAAGAATCGCTACACCTAAAATAACTCCTATAATCCCACCTTTTCCAGTTGTAAGAATACTATTCAGAGGGACTGCTTCATTGTAAAGTCCCAGTGCCTTAGAAAATATATTTATGTTGGAACTTATAGTTATAGCCCCTATAATCCCCCCAAGTCCAGGAGTAGCTCCAAATTCTTTAGCTGCATTGATCCCCACATAGATTGAGAAATATGCGAAAAGACCACTTCCCAAAGTTTGCATAAATGTTATCCATATAGGAGTGGCAACTCCCTGCATCTTATATACGTTTATAAAATAACCTGAAATTCCGTTAAGAAGACCCGCCGCTATAATTGCTGGTATCAGCGGAACAAATATATTCGCTATGAGTCTCAAAATATCTTTGAATTTAGATTTTTTTTGCCTATTTTTAATCTCTTTTTTATTTTCTTCCCAATCGGAACCTGTCTCCTCTTTTATCGAATAGTTTCCATTGATAATATCCATAAGTTTTCTACTTCTTCCCGGACCTACAACAATTTGAATTGTTTCTTCTTCAATAATTTTAATTACTCCGTTGGCTTTAGCTAGTCCTTCCATGTTCACCAGAGATCTGTCCTTTACAGTAACTCTAAGCCTCGTCATGCAGCAAGCAACACGAGCCAAATTTTCCGCTCCCCCCAGATGTGCTATAATTTCTTTTGCAATAGCATTTAAATCCATACTTCTCCCCCATTTTAATTATAATTTGTTCTGTTAAAAAACTCTATACTACAAATAAGATATACTAGAAATTTTTATTTGTCAACAATAATAATTTTTGAATCTTTAATTCATAATTGTTTTGAAAAAATAAAAAAATCGTCACCAAATATGATGACGAAATTACACTTTTTATAATGGCGGCCCCTACAGGGTTCGAACCCATAACCCTCTGATCCGAAGTCAGATGCTCTATCCAATTGAGCTAAGGAGCCTTCCAAGATTTATAGTATCATGTTTTCTTGCAAAATTCAAGAGTTTAGTCTTCTGAAATTATTTTTTCAGAAGTTTTTTTTATCTTTTGAATATATATATTGCCCTTTTCAGAAGGAAATTTTTCCAAATAGAGTTCTATTTCTTCCAAAATTTCTTTAGCACTTGCTTTTTCATGAGTATTATCCACTACCATATTTGCTACCTCTGAAAGTTCATTTTGTTCCATCGGCTCACTACTGTTAATAGATTCCTCTGTAATTTTTTTCATATAATTAACAATGCACCCTTCTCCTACACACTCTTTACAGATATTGTCATTGAGACACATCTTATCTAAAGTCTTAGAGATTGTATGCTTAATTTTATAAATTTCATCTGCGTGAATTCTCAGAGGAGTTTTGGGCTCAGATTTTTCAAACTGGTAGAACCTATAAAATCTTATTAAACCAAAAAAAGCTACTGCTGCTATTCCTCCGTATCCTATCTCTTTTCCAAAATATGTAAGGTATTGGGAATTAAAAAACTTTTCTATCCCAAAAATAAGGAATATTGTAAAAGCTGCCACTTTGAGATGAAACTCCGGTATTTTTTTCCCTAATTTACTTCCGATTATTATTCCCAAAAGGCTCGTGAGAACCATTCCTGAAGTTGTTCCCAGAAGTATAAAAAGTGGGTAATTGCTATCCAGAGAAAGAGTCAGGGCTGAAATCTGAGTTTTGTCTCCAAGTTCCCCCATAAAAAAGGCAAAAGCTACAGTTATAATGGGGCTCATATGCCTATTTTTTTCCTCGTCTTCATCCTCATCTTCTGTCCCCAGAGAGAGCATAGCAAAAACTATAAATACCATCCCCGCCACCAATTGTAAAAAATCTACATTTATAAATTTTGTAAGCAAAGTTCCTAAAACTATCGCTATTGCATGATTAAAACCAGCTCCCAAAGCTACTCCTGTAAGTATATCCTTCATAGCATATCTCATAGCAAAAGTCATGGCTATTATCTGAGTTTTATCTCCCATCTCCGCAAAAAGTATCAAAGATAGGGCTTTTAAATAATCCTGAAACATATATCCTCCTAATTAGTTCTCTTCATCTTCAAAGAAAATCTTCAACTTATCCTCAGGTGTAGGTTTTCCCAAAAGAGATCCCACAACAAAAGCCACTACTGCAAAAAATATAACTGGTACTATCTGATGGGTTCCAAATATTTTTATGTTTTTTAGAAAAAGGAAAAGATATGAACCAAGTCCTACAATCATAGCTGATAAAGCACCTGTAGCATTGGCCTTTTTCCAGTATAGTCCAAATATTATAGGACAGAAAAATATTGCTTCCTGACCGGCTAGAAACATCAGATTAAGCATAACAAGAAGCTTAGGCGGATTCAACGCCAGAAAAAATACCGTTATTCCCAGAGTAAGAGATATGGTCTGAGAAACCATTTTTATCTTTTTTTCTGAAATTTCTTTTCCCTTTAGGATATACCTTATGTAGAGATCCTTTATTATTGTTGCCGAACTCAAAATTAGCAGAGAATCTATTGTGGACATTATGGCAGCCAGAGGACCAGCTATAAACACCCCTGCCACTATGGGATGAAGATTATTCATGGCCAAAATAGGAATAGCTTTATCCCCTATATCTATATTGGGATCTATAGCTATTCCCATAAATCCCACCAGGTGCATTCCCAGCATAAGAACTCCCACCACAGAAGTCCCCAATATCATTCCATTGTGCATGGATTTTGTATCCCTAAATCCCATACACCTCACAGCTGTGGGAGGAAGTCCTAAAACCGCCACCCCTACTAACATCCAGAATGAAAGTATAAAGGGCTTAGATATCTGACCACCGGCAGTAGGTGTCAAAAGATTGGGATCTATATCATAGATGGTCTTCATTATATTTTCCATTCCTCCCCCTTTGTTCAAAAGGGAGATAAAAAGAATTCCTGTAGCGATAAGCATTACCACTCCCTGAATGGCATCTGTGAGAGTTACAGCACGGAAGCCTCCTATGGTTGTATAAGCTACAACTACCAGAGCAAAAATCAAGAGTCCTGAAATATACGGAAGCCCTGTCACACTCTCAAAAAGTCTAGCTCCTCCTATAAACTGCACCACTACCGCACCTATAAAGAAAAAAACCATAGCCACGGATCCAAATATCACCACCAGTTCATTATCATATCTTGCACGGAGATAGTCTGAAATTGTAACTCCGTTTATTTTCCTGGAGATAATGGCCATTTTTTTTCCCAAAACCCCCAGAGTAAGAAAAGCTGTAGGAGTCTGAATACAGGCCAGAAGCACCCAACCCAGTCCCAGTTTATAAGCCACTCCCGGACCTCCTATAAAGGAACTGGCTCCCACATAGGTAGCTACTACCGTCATAGCGAGGACAAGTCCCCCCATGCTCCGACTTCCTATAAAATATTCTTCTAAAAAATCAGTTTCGCTACTGTTTTTTATCCTGCTAACTCTCCAAGCTATTCCTATCATAGCCATAAGGTAAAGCATAATCGGTATCAATGTCATATTCATAAAAGCCTCCTAATCCAAATCCATATCTTTAAAGAAAATTTTCACAGCCAAATATACTAGAATATTTATAACCAAAAGTCCCAGTACACAGGAGTAAAAAAACCAAGAAGGAAGACCGAGTATATAACTATACTCGGTCGGATTATCACTTTTATAATATGCAAAGAGATACCACCATAAAAAATAGAAACAGTAGAGAAGCACTGTAATTTTCGCCTCTTTTTTTATCTGTTTATCTCTTTTTTTCATTTT
>JBOFCM010000128.1:0-6088 GCA_051646055.1 Fusobacteriaceae bacterium | reverse complement strand
ACCTCTTGGAGAATAGGGTTATCTTTCAGCATCTGGGTATTATAGAGTTTTTTATGTTTTATAAAACTTTCCTTAAACTGATTTCGGTGGAAGACAGCTAGGGTTTTCTCAAGAAAATTGTAAAGTTCGGGGGATTTTTTGTTTATAGCCAGATTATAGTGTAAATCTGAAAGTTTCTCCACAAAGGAAATCTCCACATCTGCATACATAAGATCTTTGGATTTTCCTAACAGTAGGTCAATATCCCCATTTTTCAGCTTCTCTATTCCCTCTTTATAGCTGGAAAGTATAATTTTTCTATATTGATAAGGAGAATATTTAAAAAAATAGTTATTGGCTTCAGATGTATTCTCCACCATTCCCAGTTTTTTTATGGAACTCTTCTCTGTGGAAAAATCTCTGTCCAACCTTTTCACAAGGACAGTAGAAGTTTTTGCTTCAAGATTCAGATAGTTATAGTATTTTTCCCGATTATAGTTTCTATTGGCGTTATAGGCTAAGACAGCCTCTCCAGAATTAATTTTTTCACTGGTATAGCCGTTGCCTTTTTGAATAAGATCAAATTGTAATCCATATTCTCTCTCTAGCCACTGGATATACTCAGAATAGACTCCGTCAATATCTCCCGTGGGAGTTTTGTAAAGATAGAGAGATCCTCTGTCGGGAATGAGAAGAGGTATTTTTTCATTTTTTTGATCCTTTAACCAGATTTTTTCTGATGGAGATAGTGTTATTTTTTGCGGTTTTTTTTCCCGATTATTGAAAGCGAAAATTCCTGCAAAAAATATTAAAATCATTGCTGATAAAACTAACCAACTTTTTTTTATTTTCATAAATTTCTCCCATTTTTCCAGGTTTTTAATTAAAGATTATTATAGCATAAAATTCAAAATGTAAAAAGTTTTTTGTATAAAATGAAAAATTGGATTGATATCATTATAGCTATCTACAGTACAACTAAATGAAATCTTTTTTTAAATTTTAACTTAAAAAAAGATGGAAATTTCAATAAGAAAAAGATTGATTTTTTTAGGGTAGATGTTAAATTATGGAAAAGTCAGAATAAAAAAAATGGGGTGGCAGAGTGATATATACAGTAACATTAAATCCGGCAGGGGATTCCATGGTAGCAGGCTTCATATATGGTATTTCTAAAGGGAAAAAACTAGAAGAAGCCTACAAATACGGAATTGCATCAGGAAGCGGAACAGCCTTTTCACAGGGACTTGTGACTCTAGAAACTCTGGAAAAATTATATGAAAAATTAGGATAGCCCCTGAACTAAGTTCAAAAGGCTAATCCTTTTCTTTTTCTACAGCTTGTTCATTGGCGTCGAGTAAATTTTCCATCTCTGATACAAGTTTTTCAAAAGATATTTCCATCTCTTTTTTGTAGCAATTCAGTACCTTATGCAGCAAATAATCCTTGTAATGTTTTCTCAAATTTTTAACAAATTCACGATTTTTTTCCTTAATGTGCATTATTTTCTCCTATTTTTAAAAAATTATCTGATTGTTGAAACTAACCTAGTGCTACATCTAGAATCATCATTATTGCAAAACCAGCCATAGTTCCCAGAGTTGAAGAATCTTCATTTTTGGCACTTTGAGCTTCAGGAATCAATTCTTCTACAACTACGTATATCATGGCTCCTGCTGCAAAAGATAGTGCAAAGGGTAAAAGTTCTCTCATTCCCATAACAAAATATGCCCCAAGTAGAGCTGCTATAGGTTCTACTATTCCAGATAGCTGGCCATATTGAAAGGCTTTTTTTCTATCCATCCCTTCTCTTCTCAAGGGGATAGATATTGCAGCTCCCTCAGGAAAGTTCTGAAGTCCTATTCCAAAAGCCAGAGCCATAGCTCCTGAAAGAGAGGCGGTTTCTAATCCTGCTCCTAAAGCCCCAAAAGCTACTCCTACTGCCAGGCCTTCAGGAATATTATGAAGTGTAACCGCCAAAACCAAAAGTATACTCCTCTGCCAGGAAGTTTTAACCCCTTCAGGTTTTGTACGAAGCCCCTGATGTAGATGAGGTAATACTTTATCTATACTCCAAAGAAATATCCCGCCAGACATAAATCCTAGAGACACTATGAGCCATGGAATAACTCCTAAATCTTCGGCCATATCGATTGCAGGACTTAGCAGTGACCAGAAACTGGCTGCTATCATAACTCCAGAAGCAAACCCGAGCATGGAATTTAAAACTTTTTTGTTTATCTCTTTGAAAAAAAACACCATAGCCGCTCCAGCGGCAGTAACTCCCCAAGTAAAAAGACCTGCAATTAATGCTTTAAAAATGGGATTTATATTTTCAAAAATTTCCATCATATTTTGTCACCTTCCAATTTTTCTATACCTATATTATATGAATTTCTCCAAAGAAATCTTTTTATTTAATCCTATTTTTTATAAAATTCATGAAAAATGAATTTCTTTAAAATTTTAGAAGGAAAATTAAAATATTCCTTTACATTGATTTTTTTTTATGCTAAACTAGGTAAAAATAAAAAATTCTCTAATAGTAGAGGCGCAAGAGCCAAAAGTAGCTTTCATGAGGGGTGGTCCCCTGTGAAGGAAAGTGAAAGGGGTAATTGCCGAAATCTCTGATTCAGGCCAAGGAATCAAAGGTTGCTTATGGATATAATATATCCCTGAGTGTCACATAAATTATGTGGAGTGCTATCTTTAGAGGGAACTAAAAAGCTGAACTTTTTTTAATTTTGCTATATTTAGAACCCTTCAAGATTACTCTTGGAGGGTTTTTTGTTTCAAAATTAAAATTAGGAGGATATGCATATGGAGATTTTAATATCTTTAGTTAAACTAAGTCCAGTGGCATTACTGGCAGGACTCATGATCGGAGGCTACGATGCACTTATAGCTGCACCGATGGCAACAGTATACGCAGCATTGGTGGCGGTGATATTCGGAAGGAAAAAAATAGATGAGATAATGGATTCTTGTATAAAAAATGCAAGGGAGATGCAGATAGCTTTTTTCATACTGATGGCAGCTTATGCAATGGCAGAAACATTTATGTCTACAGGAGTAGGAGCTTCAATAATCAACCTTTCCATGAATGTTGGACTTACAGCAAGAACAGTGGCAGTTGTAGGAGTGCTAGTAACTTCTGTACTTTCCATAGCAACAGGAACAAGCTGGGGGACCTTTGCAGCATGTGCACCGATATTTCTTTGGCTGAATCATCTAGTTGGAGGAAATATGTATCTGACTTTGGCAGCCATAGCTGGAGGAGCATGTTTCGGAGATAATATAGGACTTATTTCTGATACGACAATAGTAAGTTCAGGAATTCAAAAAGTTGAAGTAGTTAAAAGAATAAGACATCAGGGAGTTTGGTCAGGGCTTGTATTGGCACTGGCAGTAGCATCTTTCTTTGTAGCAGGGATAATTATGGATCTTCCAAATGTAACAGGAAATGCAACAGAAGCAATAGCTCAGATTCCTCAAGAAGCTTGGGCAGCACTGGCAGAAAAAAGACCAAGTGCAGAAGCACTTTTAAATCAGGTGAGAGACGGTGTGCCGATATATATGGCAATCCCACTTGTTCTAGTTTTGATCTGTGCATTTAGAGGAATGGCGACTTTACTCTGCCTGTTTGTGGGAATAATCTCAGCTTATATATTGGGAACTTTAGCTGGAACGGTGGCTAGTTTAGAAAGTTTCTTGGAACTTATTACAACAGGATTTGCAGACGCAGGTTCATGGGTAATAGTTATGATGATGTGGGTAGCGGCTTTCGGTGGAATTATGAAAAATATGGATGCCTTCAGACCAGTTTCAATTTTGGTTAAAAAAATATCTAGAAATGTTAGACAGCTTATGTTCTACAATGGAGTTTTATCTATCCTAGGAAATGCGGCACTAGCTGACGAGATGGCTCAGATAGTTACTGTAGGACCTATTATAAGAGAACTGGTAGAAAAAAATGTAGTAGGAAAGCCTGAGGATATAGAGACTTTAAGGCTGAGAAATGCGACCTTCAGTGATGCACTTGGAGTCTTCGGATCTCAACTGATACCATGGCATGTTTATATAGGATTTTACATAGGTATAGCCAATGCAGTTTATCCTCTTCATGTATTCAATCCTATAGATTTAATAAGATTTAATTTTATGGCTTTTATAGCTGTGGGAAGTATTTTAATCTTAACATTAACAGGACTGGACAGATTTATTCCTAGATTTGGATTGCCTTCTGAGCCTGAAGTCAGACTGGCAAATCCTGGAGAAGTTGTGGAGGAGGCAACTGAAGAGGGATTAGATAGAGAAATAATTACGACTTAATAGATTAATAAAAAAATAAATTTTTTAAAAAGAGGGAGCAGAATTAATTCTGCTCCCTCTTTAATTCTTAGAATAGAAAGTTCTTAAGCCTTAAAGGACTATGGAGATAAAGACCATGTTACTCTCACTGAGCCTGATCCCAAAGCTTCTTTAAGCCCTGAAGGCTCCTCAATTTTACCAAGTCTTGTGTAGCTATACCCAGTTTCAAAATTTTCGTAAAATATTACGAGATAATTTGAACTATATAGGAAAATATCTCCTGTTTCTATATTCCTAACTCGTTCCAATTTAGTGGGAAACTCATCTGGAAATAAATGATATTTTTCGTTGTTATATAAATCATTCATAACTATTGTCATAGGTAATTTATCTACAATTGCTTTGGCAGAGGGATTATTTAATAAAGTTGCATTGAAAGATTTTTCTCCCACTTGAATTTTTATTAAAAATTTATCTGCTGAAAAAATAAAGGTTTGAATTGAGATGAATATTGAAAAAATAATAATATTTCTAGAAAAAAAATTATTCATTTCCCCCACCAATCTCTATTTTTTTTATAACTTTAGCTGGAGCTCCTCCTACCATCACATTTGCTGGTACATTTTTTGTAACCACAGAACCTGCTGCAACAATTGAATTGTCTCCAATAGTAACCCCCGGAACAATTGAAACATTTCCACCAATCCAAACAAACTTCCCAATTACAATAGGCTTAGGACAAAGATTGTTTCTTTTTTCAGGAGCAAGACCATGGTTGAGGGTAGCCAGTACTACTTTGGGTCCAATCAGTGTTCCATCTCCAATAGTTATACCTCCTTGGTCTTGAAAATGACACCCAGAATTAATAAAAACATTTTTTCCAATCAAAGTATTTTTACCACAATCTGTATAAAAAGGTGGAAATAGCATAAAAGATTCATCTATCTTTTTCCCCATCAGTTTAGAAAATATCTCACGAATTTTTTCGGGTTCATGATAATTATTATTTAATTCTGCAGTTATCTGGAGAGCCTCTTGACTGAGTGTAATCATAAATTTATGGACCTCAGAGCTTCCTATAACTTCTTTTCCCTCATTTAAATGCTTTAAAAACATATCTAAATTCATTTCTATCTCCTCAGTGTAAATATAATTTTTATCTTATTTATAGTTTAACAAAATATTTATAGGATATCAAATACCTATACTTCATATCCTAATATGCTTGTAAAGCATGTTAAATTTATAGTATAATTCCTCAATGCAATATTTGGGAGGGATTACTTATGGAGCTTCGGATTTTAAGATATTTTTTAGCTGTAGCCAGAGAAGGAAGTATTATTAAAGCTGCAGAAGTTTTACATATCACACAACCTACCCTTTCTCGGCAACTGATTGAGCTGGAAGAGGAGTTGGGAACAAAGCTACTGAATCGTGGAAACAAAAACCGTAAAATAACTTTGACCACTGAAGGACTACTGCTTAGAAAACGAGCGGAGGAAATTATTGAGTTGACCGATAGAACAGAACTAGAGTTTAAAAGTCACAGTGAAGAAATCATGGGAGATATCTATATCGGGGGAGGAGAAACAGATTCGATGAGAGTTATTGCAAAAACCGCCCTCAATTTACAGAAAGATTATCCCAATATCCATTATCATCTATATAGTGGAAACTCTGATGAGGTCTTTGAAAGGTTAGATAAAGGATTATTAGATTTTGGAATTCTAATCGGACCGGCTAATATTGAAAAATACAACTATATAAGATTACCTGCTGCAGATACATGGGGACTACT
>JBOFCM010000127.1:0-2272 GCA_051646055.1 Fusobacteriaceae bacterium | reverse complement strand
CAATGGTCTTGGTTATACAGTAGGTTCTATGGCTACTATGTGGTTAGGTGTTGGGGAAGGAGCCATGCTTGCTAAACTTGGGGATGTAGGAAGAATGGGGAAAATAGCTAAAGCAACAGATAAAGCTTTAGATGTAACTCAAGATGCTGCAAAGTTCGGAAGTAAACAGTTCCAAGCATACAATGCAGCTAAAGTTGTTAATGCCCCATACTCTCCAAACTTTGCTGCTGGAATAGATGATGGACTGACAGCAATGGCTAAAAGAGCCAATATCAAAACAGCTGTTAAACACTTAAGTGTAGGATTACACATGTCACTAGCTGAAGCATCTGTAGAAGCTAGAGAGACTAAGAATAGATTTATCGAAGAACAGAAGGCTAAATGGGAGGAAGCAAACCCAGGTCAGGAGATGCCAGCAGATGTAGAAGAAGGAATCGTAGCATCTGGTGCAGCTGCAGGTAACTTAACCTTTGGGATAAATCTTCCGATTCTTGCAACTACCAACATGATCATGTTTAAGAACATGCTCAAAACAGGTAAGCCTGCAGCTGAATCTCTTACATATGATATAAAGAAAGTAGGAACTAATTGGGTAGAAGCTATTCCAGAGAAAGGAATGGCTAAAGCATTTGCTAAAGCTAACAGAATATTTGGGTCCCCGCTAAAGAATTCTGCAACTGAAGCTTTCCAGGAAGGAGCACAGTTCACAGCTTCTGAATTATCTAGAGACTACTACTCAGATAAGTTTGCTGATGGTATTGGGGATATGGCTGAGTCTTTTAGTAAAGCCTTATCTAATACAATAGGAACCAAAGAGGGATTAGAGAGTATGCTTATCGGTGCTCTTGTAGGGGGAGGAACAGGAACTTTATCTAGACTTGCTGGGGCTGATAAGAAGTTTGCTAAAGAGAAGTCTGCTAATACTAAGAAAGCTCTAGACATTCTAAACTCTGGGTCGTTTGCAAAGGTCCTAGAGAACATGGAGAATACAGAGATAAATAGATCCTTAGTTACGGATATGAATGAGGCTGTAGCTGCAGGAGAATTTACAACAGCAGAAAAGCTTAGAAGAAGAATCATCTCTAATACAGCTAACCATTATAGAAAGTCAGGAGCTCTAGACTATGCAATGGAGCAGATAGATGATCTTAAACAACTTGATGAGACTGAGTTTAAGAAGAGATGGGGTTACGATGCTAATAGGACTTTGAAAGAGCAGACTGGCATGGAGCAGAATGAAATCATCGAAGATGTTAAGTCTAAGATGAATAGAAGCATTAAGAGACAGGAGCAAGTAGAATCTATCTTAAGAGCTCAGCAGCCATCTAAAGCTATATTCAGCAGAATACTAAATTCATTTGATACTCAAGAGATTAGAGATTCTAAAGCATTAGAGAATACTCTTAGAACTATGTATGCTAATCAGCTATTATATAGATTAGAAAACGTAGACTCTATTGATGATCTTATTAAAGACAAATACCAAGAGTTACTTGAGAAAGCTCCAACTCTAGCCCAGGTTCCCGAAGAGGACTTTGATTATATGGTTAAGACTGGAAAAGTAGAAGTATCTAAAGATGGAAAGGTAACTGTAAAGCCAACTGTTTCAGGAAAGAAGACAGATAAATTAAATGAAAAGCTAAATGAAATCTTAGCAAATAAATATGCTTTAAATCCAGAAGATTCTAAAGATTTTGAAAAAACTATTAATGGGTTAGGGCAGCTGATAATGGAGAGACAGGCTGCCATTCAGAGTTATGAAGGATTACGTAATAGTCCTGAGGATCTTGCTTTGCTTGTAGAAGCAGAAGTAGAAAAGAGAAAGCTGAATAATCAATATCAGAAAGCACAACAGGCTAAGTCAGTTATAGAGAATGCACAATCTACAGAAGAACTAGACCTGGCTCTTCCTATGGGAATACCTGCAGAGGATTTAGCTCTGGCTAAGATTAAAAGAAGAGAACTAGAAGAACAAGAAGATACAATTGCTAGAGGATATGCCAAGCTTAGTGACGATGAGTTTAATGCAATCGATGAAGATAAACTAAGTCCTGCAGAAGAAGTAGCATACAGAAAAGTAAAGAGAGAGAAGGATATTAGAGATGCTGCTAATAGCAAGAATATACAAATAGAATCTCCCGCTGCTGTTAGTGCAGATGTAAGCTACGATGAAGTTCTATCTGATATAGAAGCTAGAACTTTTGGGGAGATAATGATTAGCCCTGATGGCTCAGCATTTATAGTCGATGGTAAGTCCTACTATAACTTAGAA
>JBOFCM010000126.1:0-1747 GCA_051646055.1 Fusobacteriaceae bacterium | reverse complement strand
AAATACTCTGAGGATTGTGGCTGGAGAGGAGATAACTCCCCCTAACCTAAAAACACTCAAAAAAAAATCCTTTATAGAGAAGATATTAAAAAAACTGGGAATTTAAGCCCAGTTTTTTTGTTATACACTATTTCTTTCTATGCCCCTATTTTTTGTATGAATAAGGAGTTGAAGTTGTAACATTGCTGTTAGTCACTGTAGTGATAACAGATGAAGTGGCAGCAGATACAGCGGAAGAAGCAGCTACTGTAGGAACCTTGGCACCGTCAGAAACCTCTCCTCCAGCAACTTCTGAAACACCCATAAAAGCAGCCATCATACCCATAGAGTCATTTCCAGCAGCAGAAGCAGCAGCTGTATCTGTTTTTTCAGCGGCTGTATCAGCTAAAACAGCTGAAGAGAAAGCTCCTAAAAGAGTCAGAACCAAAACTAATTTTTTCATAAGTTTACCTCCTAGAATGTGTACGCAGCAGAGACACCGGCTATAAATGAAACCTTGTTCTCCTCAGCGTGTTTAAATAGATCAGATGCACCCATAGTGAAGGATACAGGAAGCTTAGGGAAAGGAACAAATCCTATTCCGGCAGTAGTGATTCCTGAAGTATAATCAGCAATCAAGCTCAGCTGAGGCATAAGATAAACTGCAACTGCTGCAAATCCTCCTATTTTGCTCTCTAGATTTCCATCTGATTTAGAATCTGAATAGACATTGTTCCCCAGACCGGCAGTAAGAGCTACTGGTGCTACAGAGTTAGGCAGAAGTTTTGTAACCGATCCGTAGAAACTTGGGTCGAACTTATCTTCAGAATCATCATGCCAAAGATCTATGTTGGAAACCCCTAGGGCAACTCCCAGACCATACTGTGGGAAATGCTTACCTGTAGAAAGGTTAAGAGATCCTCTGTTTCCTGCTCCACCATCTCTAGGATCTATACTTCCCAGAGCCAGAGTTGCAGCTCCTCCAAGAGAGGTAAAAGGATTTCCGAATCCCATTCCCAGAGCTAAAGCTCCGTCAGTTGTCTCGCTGTTATGTCTTCCTGAAAGACCGGCAAAAGCCACTCCCCATCCTGGAACCATACCTACTGGTGCTCCCAAAGAGAAACTTGGAACAGCAGCCAGATCTGTAAATCTGTCAACCTTGAACATTGTGAAGTTACCCGGAACCGGGATGTTCTCATCTTCTGTTACTGCTGGAAGAACCAGTTGAAGAGGAGCCTCCTCTACAAGAGCGGGAGCAGCCACAACCTCTTTACCGAAAGAGAGAGCAGCAAGTGAGATAATTCCTGAAACTATTAAAAACTTTTTCATAAACACTCCTTTGTAAATTGAAATAGTATCCTGTGTTCTCTAATTATATATTATTTTTTTTTAAAAAAACAGATTTTTCTGAAATAAAGTTAAAATTTGTTTTAGAATGGAATTTTGGAGAAAAATAGGTTAAAATTAAACCTGAGGAGGGGTAAATTTTTCGTGAATAAAAAAACATTGAATCCCTATTGAATTCCAATGGAATTGGTGTTATAATTTATCTTATGAAAAAAACATGTTAAAGGGGTGAAAGCTTTGTTAAAAAAGCGAAAGAGAGAACTGGAATACGAATACGAAGATGATTTTGATGATGAGGATGATGACGGTTTAGATTTTATGGAACTGTTTATGATGATTCGTCGTCATTGGCGGGCTATAGTGGTAATAACTGTTCTTTTTACGGGATTGGGGACGGGATTTGCCCTTACAAGGAAAGCAG
>JBOFCM010000125.1:0-13176 GCA_051646055.1 Fusobacteriaceae bacterium | reverse complement strand
GATGAGATGATATTTATTGCTGAGAACGGGACCTTTGTAATGCACCAGGGAAAAGAACTTTTCTCCAACTGTCTTCTTCCGCAGGATGTAAAATACATTCTGAAAAAACTGGAAGGACTCGAGAATATCGGTGTGGTTCTCTGCGGAAAAGAGAGTGCCTATATCACAGATACCTCCCCTAGGTTTGTGGAGCAGGTGGAAAAATATTACCACCGTTGTAAAATCGTGGAAAGTTTTCATGAGATAAATGAGGGAATACTCAAGGTGGCTGTCTACGATTTCTTAGGGTCAGAGGAAAATACATATCCCCACTTTATTCAGGATAGGGAGAGATTTCAGGTAGTTGTTTCAGGAAAACACTGGATGGATGTTATGCACACCGATTCCAACAAGGGTGAAGCTATAAAGAAAGTCCTGGAGACTCTGAACATCACCAGGGAAGAGACAGCTGCCTTTGGAGATTATCTCAATGATTTAGAGATGCTGAAAGCTGTGGGACACAGCTATGCCATGGAAAATGCCCATGACGAGATAAAAAAGATAGCGAGATATATCACCTTAAGCAATAATAATTCTGGAGTTATCCACTCCATCAAAGAGATATTGAGAAAACAGATGTAAAATATTAAAACTCCCTGGATTATCTTCCAGGGAGTTTTAATATAAATTGGGTATACTCTTTTACTCTGCTCTCAACATGGAGAGTACCTCTGTGGTTTTCAGTGATTTTTTTTCCGATGGCAAGCCCCAGTCCGAAGCCTCCTGTATATTTCCTAGAACGGTCACCCCGGTAAAATCTGTCCCATATCTTGTCTATCTCTTCCGGAGGTATTCCCTCTCCTGAGTTATATATTCTGAATTCATTTTTATCTCCATTTTTTTTCAGAGATATCTTCAAAATTTTTGAGGAGTATTTAATCCCATTATCCACAAGAATTCCCAAAAGCTTCTCTATCTCCTCTGCATCTCCAAAAATTTCCAGGTCAGGAGCTATCTCCCAATCTACCTGAAGATTTTTCTCATAGAAAAGAGCCTCTTTGGACAGGAGATATCTCTCTAACATTTTGCTCAGATTTATATTTTTGAAATTTCTTTTATTATTCCCGAAATCCAGTCTGGTAAAATAGAGAAGCTCATCAATAAGTTTTTTCATTCGTGTGCTCTCTATTTGGATATTGGATATCCACTTCTCACTCTCTTTTTCTGCTGTATGGGAGAGAACTTCCAGATTGGCAGCTATGGCAGTAAGAGGTGTTCGCAATTCATGGGAGGCGTTGGCAATAAACTCCCTCTGTCTTTCAAAGGATTCCTCTACAGGTTTTATCCATAGGGAAGCAAATTTCCAGCTGATTATATATATGAGTATAAGGAGAGGGATAATCGTTTTGAAAAATCTGATTATTATTTTCAGGATAATCTCCCTTCCCAAAGTTATATCCAGAATTATAAATCTGTTTTTTTCAGCTCTGAATCTATAATGTCTGTCATTTAATTTGAATATGCCTCTCTCTTCTCCCGCTTCCTCTATTTTCTGAAGAAGGACACTATACTTATCCAGATCTTCCCTGTTTTCTAAGGCCACATTGAATCTGGCATAAAAGTTCCGTTTTATCTCCTCCCTGTTTCCCTTTATAAATTCCGAATCCAGACCTTTCTCAGAGTCCCTTATCTCTCTTATCTCTCCCCTGTCGTCAGTGACAATATCTATAAAGGGAAGAAACCTGGGAAATGAATCCTGGGAGATATCCTTGGGAGGAAGTGGTTTAATCAGGTCTAAATTATAGATTTTTTCCATGGTTGCATTGGAATAGCTGTTGATCTCTCTGTATATGGAAAATACCAGCCCTGTAAAGAAGAGGGAGATAAGAGAAAAAACTATTCCCAGCTGCATAAGTATAAATTTTGTTTTTAGTCTTCTGAACATAGTTTATAGCCAGCTCCTCTGATAGTGACAATTTTTAAATCTGATTCTATAAATATCAGTTTTTTTCTCAAGAAGGAGATATAGACCTCCACATGGTTATCTCCGGCATCACTATCAAAAGACCAGATTTTGTCTATTATTTTCTCTTTTGAAATTACCAGATTTTTATTCTGAATAAAAAATTCCAAAAGCTGTGCTTCCTTGAGAGTTAGGGATGTCTCCTCCCTTTCTCCTCTTACCTTAAGGTTTTTCATATCTAGGGAGGTTTTTTGAAAAGAGAGGGAAGAGTCTGAAGGAGCTAGCTCCCCCTTTCTTCTGGTGACAGCTCTTATCCTGGCTAAAAGTTCTTCAGAATCAAAGGGCTTGGAGATATAGTCGTCAGCTCCCAGGTCTAGCCCCAGAATTTTATCGTGGATTTCTGAAAGGGCTGTAAGCATAATAACCGGAGTCTCTATTTTTTTATCCCTAAGTTTTTTCAGTACCTCTCTTCCGCTCAGACGGGGAAGGAGGATATCTAGAATTATTAGGTTATAAATTCCTGTCAAAGCACAGTCCAGTCCCTCCTCTCCATCCCTTGCATAGTCCACTATATATCGATTTTTTTCCAGTATAGCAATAAGAGGTTCTGCAATATATCTCTCATCTTCCACCACTAAAATTTTCATAGAAACCTCCTTATTTCTTTTTCGATGCCTATTCTGATCTGAGGGCATCGATGGGATTTAGGTAAGCTGCCTTTCTGGCAGGTGCCACTCCGAATATTATACCTATAAACGTGGAGATTATAAAGGCTGAAATTATAAAGATTATAGAAAAAATGGGTTTTATCCCCATAAGTGTCCCTATCCCAAGAGCCGAGATTATCCCTATAAAAATCCCCAGTATTCCTCCGATTCCAGTGAGTATCACAGATTCTATAAGAAACTGGAAGAGGATATCCCTATTTCTGGCTCCGATAGCTTTTCTTATTCCTATCTCCTTTGTTCTCTCTATGACGCTTACCAACATAATATTCATGACTCCTATACCTCCTACGAAGAGAGAGATTCCAGCCACAAAACTTATGAATATGTTCAGGGTGGAGAGTATCCTGTCAAAGGAAGCTGCTGCATTGCTCATGGAACTTACCTCATAGAGTCCCTGTTCTCCGCTTATTTTTTCCAATATCTCTTTGGCTCTCCTCATGGCTTCCCCCATATTTTCCGGGTCATTAGCTTCCAGGATAAGAGAGTTATATCCTCCGCTGGAAAGATCATAAATTTTATCATATGTTTTTACAGGGGTTCTCATAAATCTAGGAAATCTTCTTCCACCCATTATCTTTATAAGCTCCTCCAGAGGATTTTTGAAGACTCCTACTATTTTATATGTGATTTTAGAAGATTTTCTATCTTTGGAAAAAGCTATCTCCTCTCCCACAGCTTTTTCCACTGAACCGTAGATGTCTCTAGCCGTAAAGTTATCAATAAGAACGAGATTTTCTCCGCTCTCATATTCAAAGGGAAGAAAGGTTCTTCCTGCCATTATCTGAATCTTCTCTATCTCTTCATAATTGGGATTGGTAGCTGCAAGCTCAATCATCTCTTTTCTATTGTCTATATCTATGGTCATACGGTCTGAGATATTGTGAGCGACCCTTTTAAATTCCCCTGTCTCCGATATTTGTTCCAGTACTCCCTCATCCAGAAGATATTTCCATCTGAACTCGCTGTCATCTCTGTCCACAGAGACAGTGAATTTTCCATATCCATTCTCCTGAAGATCTCCAGTTATATTTTTCTGTCCTCCCGCTCCTATGGAAGACATGGTTATCACCGAGGAGATTCCTATTATTATTCCCAGCATTGTGAGCACCGAACGGGTCTTATTTCCCCTGAGATTTTTTAAAGCTCCCTTTACGCTCTCCCAAAAATTCATCCTTCTCTCCTCTCATCACTTAAAATCTCTCCGTCCTTAAAATGTATAACTCTTCTGCATTTTTTTCCTATCTCCGGTTCGTGGGTTACGATAATTATAGTTTTCCCCTGGTCATTCAGCTCCCTGAAAAGTTCCATCACCTCTTTCTCAGATGTACTGTCCAGATTTCCCGTAGGCTCATCTGCCAGAATAATTGCCGGATTGTTTATAAGAGCTCTGGCCACTGCCACCCTCTGCCTCTGCCCTCCCGAAAGTTCGTTGGGCCTGTGATGCATTCTGTCACCCAGTCCAACTTTTTTCAGAACTTCCTCTGCTCTCTCTCTTCTTTCACTGTGGGAAATTCCAGCATATATCAGGGGAAGCTCCACATTTTCTAGGGCTGTAAATTTAGCCAGGAGATTAAAAGACTGAAAAACAAATCCTATTTTCTCATTCCTTATATGGGAAAGTTCGTTATCTCTACTTTGGGAGATATTTATTCCGTCTAGAACATATTCTCCCTGAAACTCCTTATCCAGTGCCCCCAGTATATTCATAAGGGTAGATTTTCCGCTTCCGCTGCTTCCCATAATTGCTGTGAACTCTCCCCTCTCAATGGAAAAACTTATATTTTTCAGGGCATGAAGAGAGTTATCTCCGTTTATATAGTATTTATTGAGGTTTTTTATTTTTATCACTCTCTTCTCCTCCAATTTTATCCCCTGTTTTCAGATTTTTATCAGGATTTATGAGGTAGTTCTCTCCAGAGTCCAGTCCCTTTAAGATAAGAATCTTGTCTCCTTTTAGCTCTTTAAACTCTATCTCTCTTTTCTCAGCTGTGCCTCCCTCTTTAACTGCAAAAAGATAGTAGCCCATTTCATCTTTCAGTATAGAGGTGCTGGGTATGGCTATACCCATGTTTTCATCTCCCACATCAATAGTGGCACTGACCTTAAATCCTGGAACAATATGCGGGATAGTTCTTTCAGGAGTGACCTCGACCTCTAGAACATTTTCAGAGGTTGTTTTTGAAACCTTGGAAACTCTGGATATTTTAGTTATATTCCCTGGAAAACTCTCTTTCTTTTGGAATACCTCAGGTCTCAGAGTGAGATGCTGTCCCAGCTGGATATCTTTTACATCATATTCAGGAATCTCAAGAACTATTTTTATATCTGAGAGATCTGCCAGTTCCAGGAGAGGTTCATCTGTATTTACAGAATAATTCTCCTGAGCAGTTAGGGTTGTCACCGTTCCGCTTACAGGGGAGATTATTTTCTCAGTAGTTTTTTCCAGATCCTCTAGAAGAGATTCAATATTTATCTCGCTTGTCCTTATGGATTCATAGAGCTCTTTCAGGGAGTTATCAGAACTTCCTCCGATTCTGTTCAGTTCCTTTTCTATGGCATAGTTTCTTTTCAGTTTGGAAAGATTCAGCTTCTCCTTTTCCAAATTTCTCTTGATGCTATTTCTCTCACTCTCATCAAAAGTCATAAGGACTGCCCCCTTCTCTACATAGTCCCCCTCCTGAATAAAGACCTCTTTCACTTTCAGCTTTTTATCTACAAATATCTTTTTACTGTCATTGGCTTCAATACTTCCATCCACCCTTATAAATCCGCTATTTTTCTTCAGTTCGGCTTTTCCTATTCTGTATATTCCCTTGTCTGAGTCTTTGGATTGGGGTTTAGAAGTTCCGCATCCCATAAGGGATATCAGGATAACCCCCAAAGCTATTTTCTTTTTTATGTCTGCCATATTATTTTCCACCTCTTATCAGAATCTCATAGATATATGAGTTTAAAGAATTTTTTGATTTTTTTTCAGCTATTGCCAGCTCTACACTGCTATTGAAACTGTCCATAACGTCGGTATAACTCACCTTTCCAAGCCTATATTCCAGTTTTTTAACTTCATATTTTGATTTTTCTAGCTCAGATTTATTGAGGTCTACCTCATGTTTTTTTCTTAAACTTTCCAGTTCGGCAGTTATTTTTACTCTTTCTGCCAAAACTTCATTTTCTTTTTCTTTGAGTTCCCTCTCTTTTTTCAGAAGATTATTTTTTTCTACTTCCAGATCTGCATCATAGTAAAAGATATCTTTGGAAATTTTCAGAAAAGCTCTGTTTTCATCATTTTTCAAATCTCTCTCCACTCCAAGGCTCAGATTGGGAGTACTGTTGCTATAACTCATATATTTTATACTCTCTTGAATTTCAGCTCTTTCATGGGAGATTTTTTCCAGATCCCTTGCTCTAATCTGACCTATATAGCTCTGGATATCCGCTATCTCTTCCAGTCCTGTTTCCAGAGTTTTCAGCTGAACATTCTGAAGGTTAAATCCATATCTCTGTGATATTCTCTCTTTTATACTCTCCCTTTCATTCTGAACCCTCTCCATGTCTATCTCTAAATTTGTGTAACTGTAGTTGAGAATATCCAGTTCCAGCTTAGAAATTCCTCCCAACTCATAATTCTTCTCCAAAGTTTTTTTCTCCTGTCCCAGGAGCTCTCTAGCACCTCTGTTTATCTCCAGCTCCAGTTCTCTTTCTATATAATCCCTATAAAGAGCTATGAGGGATAGTTTTTCATTTTCCAGATCATCGAGATAATCTATCCTGTCTATATTTTTTCCCCAAGAGAGCTTCTTCAGATTGCTGTCGTTCTGGGAATAGATGAGGTCTTTCAGATTTTTTTCTACCCCTATCCTGCTTTCATTCTGGGAAGTGCTCTTGGAATCATCTTTTACCTCCTCCCCCTCTATATAAAAATTTCCGTAGGAAAGCTTCCCTAAAAAGCTATAATTTTTTTCTAGTTTTTTAAACTCATATTCTGCACTTCCTTTTATGCCGTTGTATTCATCCAGCCTGTAAGATTTTTCCTTAGAGCTATTGGAATTTTCTGTTATTCTGTAGATATCCTTTACATAGGAACTTCTTTCCAGTTCAGCCAACAGCTGAACTATGTCTGTTTTCTTCCTTTCTGCTTCTCCGGCTTTTGCCCCCATGCTAGTGAGAAGACAGCCTCCCACCAGAAGAAAACCCAGGTATTTTCTTTTCATTTTTTCTCTCTCCTTTACAGCTTCTTTGTTTTACATTATAAGTATACGGGAAGAACCTTAAATAAACCTTAAAAAAAGAGATATTTCAAAACTATTTTTTTCTCTGTGGCCGTAGATTTTTTAACAGCTTTGTCGTATACTCATAGTAACAAAATGTGATGGGGGTTGGTATATGAGAAAAATCAGATATGCTTTCTCACTTGTGGAACATGTGGGAGAAAAATCCCTGCCTTTGGTAAAGGTGGGAGACAGAGTTCTGAGAGGAGAACTCATAGGAGACACTAAAGGCAGAGGAGCTAAAATCCATAGCAGCAGAAATGGAGTTGTAGTCGACATTACACCTACCCATATCTATATAGATGTGGATGAGGGCGATTTGGAGAAAAAAGATTATCTTAAAATAAAAGAGTGCGATTCACTCTGGGAAACTGCCCTAGAAGCAGGGATTATAGGAGCAGGGGGAGGAGGTTTTCCTACCCATCTAAAACTTAAGGAAAAAAAGGTCTCAGCTCTGTTTATAAATGCAGCTCAGTGCGAGCCTAATTTTTTTCACAATGTGGAAACATTGAAAAATTTGGATACTCTTCACAATGTACTGTGGGGAAGTGTTTTTACAGCCCAGGCTGTGGAAGCTGAAAAAATATATTTCTGTATAAAAGGGATATACAGTAAAATTATAAAAAAAATTAAAACATATATGGAAGATAAGAGGGAGTTTCAAAAAATAGAGATATTGGAGTTGGAAGACCTCTATCCTGTGGGAGAGGAGAGAGCACTTATAAACAGGGCAACTGATTCCTGGATTCCATCCCATGAGCTGCCTCATATGCACAACTCTCTGGTTCTCAATGTGGAAACAGTTAAAAATCTCTATATGGCAGTAAAATATCGGAAGCCCCTTATGGAGAAGGATATTACTCTCATAGGGAATTTTAAAAATAGGGCCAGAATAAAGACATATCTGGGAATAGATATAGGTCTTCCACTCAAAGCTATTGCAGGAGATTCCTCTGAGCTGAGCAAAACACTGGAATATCCTTTGGGAGAGTTTTTGGAAGGGGGAGCCAATACAGGAAAAAGTTCCTCCCTAGAGGAGGTCTATATAGAAAAAATATCAGGTGGAGGAGTATTCACCCTTCCCTTTCCCCAGTTCAGAGGCAAGTTGGGATTACTGGTATGTGCCTGTGGCGGAGATGAAAAACGTCTGAGAGAGATAGGAGGAAAAATGTCCTCTGAAATTGTAGGAGTTCAGCACTGTAAAAATATTGGTGAAAGAGGCAAGTGTGAGACTCCTGGGAAGTGCCCAGGTCAGGCCGAAGCTGTTCTTAAGCTTAAGAAATCTGGTGCTATGAGAGTTCTGGTATCCACCTGCACCGACTGCACAAATACAGTTATGAGGGCTGCAATTCCCATGGACATGGGAGTTTACCATAGTACAGACCATATCTACAGAACTTTTGATTATCCCATAACAAGGGACAGAGAGGAGGAAAAATGTCAATAAACAGAGATAGACTGGATTCAATACTGGATAAAAAAGCCGTTACCTGTTGTAGGACTGCTCAAAACACTCTTATCTCCCATGAGCATCTGGAAGACCCGGATCTTTTTTCTGAACTGGAAGAGTGCCGACTTCTCTCTCTTCCTGAAAATACACTGACAATAGGGGAAGTGCTGGGAAAAAGACTCACACAGACAGTAGACTCTCTCCAAGCTCTGACTTCCAATCTGTTAGAAGAGGGAGAGACAGAGATAGAAATACCCCGGAAGAGAGCTGAAAAAAAATCAGAAGAAAATTATATTCCACATGATACTCCCATACATCACGGAGTTTTAAAGACCTGCAAAAAATCAGGGCAGAAGATTCATGAAAAAGATCTGGAGTCCTACGAGAATATTAGGAAATTTGAGAAATCTCTGATACTGGATCTGAAAAATGCCCTGCCCTATGGAGAGGTCCTGGGAAAAAAACTGAACAGAGATCTTCCCCCTCTCACTCCCATAGAATCCTCCCATCTAAAAAAACCTAAGGAGCATGAAAAACTCGCAGGTGAGCTTACTAGAAAATATTATTCTGTGCCAGAGGTGGTTTTGGGAGATAAGACAGGATTTTTTGAGGGTAAACTCCTTATAGACAGGAATTTTTACATGAAATCTAAGGAAAAATCCTCAATTGTAAAATCTGTAGAGGTCAAAGTTATAACCCCTGAGGAATACTCTCAGTATAGCGAGACAATTATGGATGTTCAGCCTGTCGCTGTAAAAGAGGGAGATTCTCCCCTGGGAAAGGGAGTCACTAGAGTTCTGGATGGAGTTGTCATTATGGTCACAGGAACTGATGAGAACGGAGTCCAGATAGGGGAGTTCGGATCCTCTGAGGGAATACTCTTTGAAAATATAGGCTGGAACAGGCCAGGGTCCCCAGATATGGGAGATATAATAATAAAGACAGAGGTGGTAATAGCTGCAGGAATGAATATGGAAAGACCTGGACCTCTGGCTGCCCACAGGGTAACAGACATTCTGACTGGAGAGATCAGAGCAGAACTTAAAAAACTGGATGAAAAATTTTTTGTCCGAGAGGAAACTTTCCGTCATTATAGAAGAAAGGGAGAGAGAAAAGTTCTTTTAGTGAAGGAGATAATGGGTCAGGGGGCTATGCATGATAATCTCATACTTCCCCACCAACCTGTGGGGGTGGCTGGAGCCAAAGCCAATATAGATCTTGGAAATCTTCCAGTGGTTCTTTCCCCTCTGGAGGTGCTGGACGGTGCTATCCATGCCCTTACCTGTATAGGGCCTGCAAGCAAAGAGTGCTCCAGACACTATTTCCGGGAACCTCTAGTGATGGAAGCCATGGGAGATGAGAAACTGGATCTCTGTGGAGTAGTTTTTATAGGAAGTCCCCAAATTAATAGAGAAAAATTTTATGTGTCAGAGAGACTTGGAATGATGGTGGAAACCATGGATATAGAGGGAGCCATCGTTACCACAGAGGGATTTGGAAATAACCATATAGATTTTGCCAGTCATATAGAGGAGATAGGCAAGAGAGGTATTCCAGTGGTGGGAATGACATTTTCTGCCCAACAGGGAGCCCTTGTGGTAGGAAATCCCCATATGACTATGATGGTTGATCTGAATAAAACTCCAGAAGGAATCGAAAATGAGATATTGGCTTATAACACTCTCTGTCAGGAAGATGCTCTCCGTGCTCTGGAGATGCTGAAGTCAGCCATGGAGGGTTATAAGGTTTTGCCACCTGAAAAAAATTGGAATGCTCAGATAAAATTTGAAAATCTTCAGAAAATAGAGAGTCTGAGAGGTGAAGAACTTTGAACTATGGTGATAAGCTTATAAAAATGGAGGGAGACATTGTGGAGATAGAGGGAGGAGCAGTTTCCATAGATCTCAGGGGAAGGTTGGGGAAATTTAAAATTCCTCTTCGGATGCTTATCTCCCAGGAAACTCCCAGGCTGGGAGACAGAGTGGCTTTTCATATGAGCTTTCCTGAAATTTTAGAGGAGGAGAAAAAATGAAAATTGTAAGAGGACTTCAGTCAGAGATATATGTTCCTGTAACTCCTAAAATTATTTTCACCCCTGTGGAGAAACCTCTCAGGGAGATGAAAATAGCTCTTGTTACAGCAGCGGGAGTTCACAAAAGAGAGGATGAAAGATTTAATTTTTCAGGAGACAAGAGTTTCCGTATAATTCCAGGGGATATCCCTTCAGAAGAGCTTATGGTATCCCATGGGGGATATGATAACGGAGACGTAAACCGTGATATCAACTGTATGTTTCCCCTTGATAGGCTGAGGGAGCTGAAGGAAGAGAAGATATTCCAGGAAGTTTCAGGAATACACATGGGGTTCATGGGCGGAGGCGGTGACCAGGAAAAATTTAGAACGGAAACCGGTCCGGAAATTGCAAGACTACTGAAAAATGACGGAATAGATGCCGCCATTCTCACAGCAGGTTGAGGAACCTGTCACAGGTCTGCTGTAATTGTTCAGCGGGCTATTGAGGAATCGGGGATTCCTACCATAATAATAGCTGCTCTTCCTCCAGTGGTGAGACAGTGCGGTTCACCTAGAGCTGTGGCTCCCCTTGTACCTATGGGCGCCAATGCAGGTGAGCCTGGAAATATCTCTATGCAGAAAGCTATTCTGAAAGATGCTATGGAACAGCTTATAAAAATAGATATACCTGGGAAGATAGTGCCTCTTCCCTATGAGTATATAGCTAAAGTCTAGAAAGGAAAAACTATGGAAAAATACAGAAAAATTACAGCAATAGATTCCCATACTGGAGGAGAAACAAACAGAATCATAATTGACGGTGTGGGGTCTGTCTCAGGTGAAAGTATGGCAGAAAAGAAAAAATTTCTTCAGGAAGAGAGAGATTGGATAAGGACATCTGTCCTCCTTGAACCTCGGGGGCATAGTGAGATGTTCGGCTCCATACTTCTGAAGCCTACCCATCCCGAGGCTGACTTGGGGATTGTCTTTATGGATAGCAAAGGCTATCTCAATATGTGCGGTCACGGAACTCTGGCCCTACTCACTGCTGCAGTGGAGTTCAATCTGGTAGAGGTTGTAGAACCTGTAACAGAGATTCTGCTTGAAACTCCTGCTGGGTTAGTGAGAGGAAAAGTGCATATTCAAGATAGAAATATAATTTCATCCAGCTTTACTAATGTTCCTGCCTTTCTCTACAGGGAAAATCTCAAGGTATATATTCCCCAGTTAGAAAAGGAGATTCAGGTAGATATCTCCTTCGGGGGAAGCTTTTTTGCCCTTGTTGATGCCAGTGAGGTAGGAATCTCCATCACTCCAGAGGAGAGCGGAAAAATTTCTCAGATAGGAATGTGCATAATGAGAGAGATAAATCGGGTATTTCTTCCCCAGCATCCTGAACTTCCCCATATAAACAGTGTGGATCTGGTAGAATTTTACAACAGAGAAAATAAAAATGTGGTAGTTTTTGGAAACGGACAGTTAGACAGATCTCCATGCGGGACTGGAACCTGTGCCAAAATGGCTGCTCTCTACCACAGAGGAAAACTGAAGATAGGTGAGGAATTTGTCTATGAAAGCATCATAGGAACAAAGTTTCAGGGAAAAATTTTAGATGCCTATGAGAAGGAGGGAGTAAAATATATTCTTCCCCAGATAAGTGCTAAAGCATATATAACAGGAATAAACCACATACTTATAGACAAGGACGACCCCTTGGGGAAAGGCTTTTCCATAGGGGAGAAAAATAATGTTTAAAATAATAAAAAAAATATTCAGAATAGCTCTTCCTGCAGTGGGAGAGATGATGCTCTATATGCTCATCTGGGTCATAGACACCATGATGGTGGGAAACTACGGTGGAGAAACAGCTGTTTCAGCTGTAGGTCTCTCCTCTGAAATATTTTATACCATTACCAATCTTTTTGTAGGAATGG
Source organism: Fusobacteriaceae bacterium (assembly GCA_051646055.1). Taxonomy (GTDB): domain Bacteria; phylum Fusobacteriota; class Fusobacteriia; order Fusobacteriales; family Fusobacteriaceae; genus JAGNZR01. Next base: position 841 of record JBOFCM010000125.1, on the reverse strand, counting down.
GACTGGGGGTGGGAATGACCTCTATTATCTCCCGAGCCATGGGTGCCAAGGATATGGAGCGGGCTAGGAGAATTTCCCATATGGGGATAAGAATAACCCTCTATATGGGAGTGGCCATGTTTTTTATTTTTTATTTCTACTCCTGGGAAATTATGCAGCTGGCAAAAGCCCAAGGGGAAGTGTTACCCCTTGCAGCCAGGTATTTCAGAATCTGCTCTCTTATGGTCATCTTCAATGTGGTAAGAAATGCAATTACAAGTATTTTTATAGGATGTCAGGATACCAAGACTCCCCTCTATGTGGCAGGGATAATAAATATTATCAATATAGTTCTAGATTACCTTCTGATTTTTGGAAAATTTGGTTTTCCAGAGATGGGAATAGATGGAGCAGCCTGGGCAACCGTGGCTGCCAATCTTGGAGGTTTTGTCTTTATCCTTTTCAAAATAAAAAAACTTCCCTTCAGACTGGGTCTGGATCGTGGAGAGAGTTCTGAAAGGGGAGAGCTTATAAAGCTCTCCCTCCCTGCAGCACTGCAGGAGGGAGCTTTCAGTATAGCCAGACTTCTGGCTGTAATTATGATAATGAATCTTGGGAGTAAGGCCTTTGCCGCAAATCAGATAACTGTAGCTATCGAAAGCATATCCTTTATGCCAGGATATGGAATAGCCATAGCATGCAGTACCCTTGTGGGGTTTAGCATGGGTGAGAACAATATAAAGAGGGTAAGGGAGTATCTTCTCTTTTCCTCCATTATAGGTATGGTAATTATGGGTATACCTGCCCTGCTTTTCTATTTTATACCTGAAACTCTCATTGGAGTTTTTCTCAAGGGAGATGA